>JASFIA010000178.1:0-5797 GCA_050122915.1 Desulfobacterales bacterium
TATTTGAACGCTTACGGGAGGCGGATTTTGGCTCTTTGGGAAACAGATCCGATCCCATATCCACCCCTTTCTGCCTATGATCCTGAAACCTTTCGATTGAAATGAAGGAGGTATTTAGATGAAAGCCATTGGTCCGGTCAACGCCCTTTATCCCATGCCGACCACCCTTGTCGGAGCAACGGTGAATGGAAAGGCAAATTTTCTGGCGGTCGCCCATGTCGGCATCCTGAATCACGGAACTCCCCAGTACCTTTCCATCGGTCTTCACAAAGGCCACTACACCAACGGTGGTATTCGCGAAAACAAGACCTTCAGCATCTGCCTGCCGTCGGAGGCATTGATGGTCGAGACGGATTATTGCGGCATCATGACCGGGAAAAAGACCGACAAGGCGTCGCTCTTCGACGTGTTCTACGGAGAATTGGAAACCGCGCCTATGATCCGCCAGTGCCCGGTCAACATGGAGCTGAGGCTCCACCAGATCCTGGACTTTGCGACCCACGACATCTTTGTCGGCGAATTGGTCCAGACCTACGCCGACGACGGGGCTATGACCGATGGTGCCATCGATATCGCTTCGGTTAGACCGCTTCTTTTCGATATGGCCAGCAAGAAGTACTGGTCCATTGGCGGGATCGTGGGCCGCTGCTGGAATGCGGGAAAAGCCCTCAAATCCAAATAATCGGGTTTTGAGTCTCCTCTTCGTCACTGCCGCGGTCATGACACACGCAAAGAAGCCGGGGGACAGCCGCCCCCGGCCTTCGATTGCCCTACCTGAGCGCCGCCTATCGAGACCCGCTGATGCCAATTGAAAAGGAGAAGGCGCTTTCCGACACGGATGCTGACGCCTGGTAGCTGTCCTCTACATATGCATCGGTGGTGCTGCCGCCGTAATAGTTGTTGATTTGCTTCACCACAACCGGACGGCGTCCCCCCCAATGACCGCAGCTGGGGTGATGGCGGTGAAATCGCGGGTGATGGCCCCACCGAGGAAGGTGCCGGAACCTGTGGCCGATGGCGTGGCCGTGCCGGAACCTCTGGCCGATGGCGTGGCCACGATGGTAGCGGGCCGGCCCATGTCCGCCTTTGATGTAATGCCCGCCATGGTAGGCGCCGTCTGCCCATGAATAACTCGAAACGGCCAAAACCATTCCTGCCAGAGCAACGCTGATGAATACGAGTTTCCTGGTCATGGCTTTCTCCTTTTTCGCTGAATTAATCGTCACTGCCGGGTTGGTTTGACCTGTAGGACGGCCTTTGCACCATAATAGTCGACAATAACGTTGCAGCAGGTGATCTTCCTGGAGAAAACCGCCATATTCAAAAGACTGCCTACCCTCTCGATTCTTCCCATTACAGGCTTTTTCCCGGACATCCTCCGGGATCAGCCGACCGTGAGGCACGGTCTTTTCCAGGTTGATAAATAGACCGACACCTACGTATCCCTTCAATACGCCCACCGGAAATTCAAATAAAAATACAAAATAAAAACAATAGGATAAATATGAGGAATGGGGGGTCTTTTTGGTACAATCCTTGCCTTATACTCTGGAGTAGTAACCGGAAGGAGGATGCGGCCGCATTACATGGGATCGAAATTAACGTCATGAAAGGGGGAAGAGATATGAAAACCATACTGGTGGCTCTGGAAGACTCGATTCACAGCGACAAGTGCCTCAACTATGTTTCTCAAATACTCAAAGGTATCGAAAACACGGCGGTGACGCTTTTTCACGTTCAACCGATTCTGTCCGACTATCTGGTACAGGCAGCCAAATCGAGCGCTGTCGCAAAAGCAAAGCTCAGTCAAACCACATCCCTTCAAGAAACCGAGTCAACGCGTTTTCTAAACAATAAAAAGGAACGGCTGGTTCGATACGGTATCGCTGCCGATCGCATTGAAACGGTTACTCAGGCTAGGCAACTCGGCATCACCAAAGACATTCTGAACTATGCCGAGAATCGTAAGGTCGGGGCGATTGTCGTCGGGCGCAGGGGGCTGTCCCGGATTCAGGAAACCTTCATGGGGAGCGTCAGCGCAAAGTTGTTGGAGCACACCCGAAACATCCCCATTTGGGTGGTCGACGAAGCCGTCTATACCAACCGATTGCTGATTGCTATGGACGGTTCCAAGGGTGCCAGAAAGGCATTTGACTTTGCGGTAAACCTTGCCGTGAATAACTTGGATATTACCCTGACGTTGCTGTATGTCGATCAAAGAGCCTCGAATATCAAGCGCTATTTCCCGGTTCCCATAGATAAGGACATCATTGACATGATCGAAGCCGCTGATCGAGAGGCGGTTGATGCTATCCATAACCATGCCTACCGGAAAGCGAAGAATGCCGGGATCACAAAAAATCGGATCGATGTCATCACTCGTCCTACCAACGGCAAGATCGGCAAGGAAATCATCAGAGAGGCCGAATCGGGCCCCTATGGTACGGTGGTTCTCGGCAGAAGCGGAATCGATACGGCATTCTTTTTCGGCAGCGTATCCCGGTACGTGGCTGAGCGGATATCGGGCCGAACCTTGTGGCTGGTGCCCTGATGTGCTAGGCGTCGACAATCGCGGCCGTGTCCAGAAGAATTGGGGGCTGATGGCGAAGTAACCGAGCCGGCGGTTGCCGTCAAACGGAAACACCGATTTTGTCGATCAGGATCCCCCAAAAAATGCAAATGCGGCGAAAGGGTTCCCCAGCATTCTGGGTCATGGAAAATGGCCATCATGCCGGCGTTCAGTCTCCTGGCAATGGGGACGGCAAACGCAAGCGAATAGGCGACCGCCATCCCGTCTACCGGAAAGGTTTGATTCTGATTAATTTTGGAACGGTATTCCACAGAAGGGGCGCTGGGCGTGCGTTAGCATGCCGACCGGGGCGACCCTCGAATGACTCATTAGGGAAAGGAACGATTTTTCTGACAGCGAAAAATGGCACAATAGAACTCATCCCAGTACCATGACCTTCGCATCAAACGGCAATTCTTGAATTTCTTGCCTCTGCAATGTGCCGAACAGTGACGTTTTGCGCGATTGAACAAATGCTTAATGCCACCGGGTCACCGGTATGGTGAACCTTGGCCGTCGGTGCCCATGCAATGCGGTTCCCGCCGTTCCACCTTCCGCTTAAACTCCAACGCCATCAGCCATAGTCAACGTCGATGACATCGCGGCTGCCCTTATCGTCTTGATATCCAACAAGAATACGGCTCAATGTTTTTGACATAATCACCGATTAATAATAGTGAAACCATCACAATAGCAGTTTGCCCGATGCCCCGAGCCGAGTGATAACAACTAAACTCTGAGTCCGCCATGAATGTGACGTTGAATAAGGACCCGCTGGAGATGAAAGCCCTTTTCGATAATGCCCCACTGGTCATGGTTCTTCTTGACAGTGAGCGCCGTGTGCACCGATTGAACAAGGCGGCGGTGGCCTTTTCCCGGCGTCCTGAGGAGGCCACTACTGGCCTTCGCCTCGGGAATGCACTTCGATGCGCCAATGTCTCCGATCACCCCCAGGGATGCGGCTACGGCTCGGACTGCGGTTCCTGCGTGGTCAGGAATACCGTGGACGCCACTTTCCGGACCGGCAGGGTACAGCGCTCTGTAGAGGCCTCCTTTCCGTATGATGCCGACCCCGGAGGCGTCATGCGATGGGCACTCGTCTCGACCAGCCGCCTGAAAATGACCAAAGGGGAAAGGGTGCTGGTATGCATGGAGGACATCACGACCCGCAAAGAATTGGAATCCCAGCTTCAGCATGCCTTTAAAATGAAATCCATCGGCACGTTCGCCGGTGGTATCGCTCATGACTTCAATAATATATTGAGTGTCGTGATCGGAAATGCCGAGTTGGCCTTGACGGATGTGTCCGAGGGGAATCCCGCCCATGTGAGTCTTCAAGAAATCAAATCGGCCGGTCTCAAAGCCAAAAGCATCGTCCAGCAGCTTCTCGATTTCAGCCGGAGAACCCCCTTTGAACTGTCGCCCATTGCGGTGGTCCCGGTCATCAAGGATGCCGTGGACTTTCTTCGATCCACCATGCCGCCCGACATTCACGTCAGGCTGACGATCCATGACGACGACGGCATCATCCAGGGGAATTCCAGCCAGATAAAACAGATGATTCTGAATCTCGGAGCCAATGCGGCCCAGGTAATGAGACCTGCGGGGGGGGTTCTCAGCATCGATGTCGACCGGATCGCCTTGGACCCCTGCACCGTCGGACGCTTCCCGGAGATGACCCCCGGCCGGTATGTCCGGGTGACCGTAAGTGATACGGGTCCCGGCATCGACCCATTGATTGTCGACCGCATTTTCGATCCCTACTTTACCACAGAGGATTTAGGGAAATGTGCCGGACTCGGGCTCTCCGTTGTCCATGGTATCGTCAAGAACCTCAGCGGGGCCATTTCTGTCGAGAATCCACCCAAGAAAGGCACGCAATTCACCATTGTATTTCCATCCTTACTCCAGCCCGATGCCACAAGCGTGACGATCGAGGACGCTCCTGGTGGAAGCGAACGGATTCTATTCGTGGACGACGAAACCGCCATCGCATCCATGTCCCTAGAAATGCTCGGGCGACTTGGTTATCAGGTGGATATCCATACGAATCCCAATCACGCTCTCGATTTGTTTCGTGCCCAACCCCATGCCTTTGATCTGGTGATCACCGACATGACCATGCCTGAGATGACCGGATTGGGGCTTTCTGAAAAGCTCCAGGAGATTCGACCGGACATCCCGATTATTATTTGCACCGGCCACAGCCCGATGGTGAACGATGAAAAAGTAAGGTTGGCAGGAATTGCGGCTCTGGCCATGAAACCGATCGAAATCAGGGATATCGCCAATACCATACGAAAAGTTTTGGATCCCGCCTGATGCCGCATCTTCCAGATTCCCCTGGTCCCCCAAACAATCGATTCAGTCTCATCCTCACAGACTTTTAACTTGCATTTGCCCTCTGACCACCATAGCCTTCCGCTTCCTCCACCGTTGGCGCTTCTCTCTGCTCATCTCCTGCTGGTATCGACCTGAAGGCAATACTTCGATTCGAGAAATTTCCCATATGAAACGGATGTCCAACACGGATATTCGGTGGAGAGGCGAAACAGCAGCGTGGGCCGCTGCCAGAATTACAGCTCTACTCTGGAGATGAATAACGCCCGTGACCGATGCCTTTCCCGGTTCACGGGGCGGCAGCAGTCACAGAAAACCATCGGGCTTCGATGATTTCCGTCCTTTCTCCGGGCGGTTGACACCCGGGCGGCAAATCGATTCTCCTGATTCATGCGCTCCCGCTCTATTTCATAGGACAACTCGTTGACCCCGTCAGATCCACATGGAGGCATCCCATGGAACAACCCTCACAACGCGCTTATCACAGACATACTGTCGATATTCCCTTTCAGTACCGCCTATCGGAATCCGAACCGTTTCGCATCTCGCGTCTGATCAACATCAGCGAAAGCGGTCTGTATTTTGAAAGCGAACGAGCCATGGCATCCAACCTTACCATCGAGGTTCTCACTTCAAATTTGCCCGAAGAGACTTGCGTAACCCATTTGGGTTGCCTGGCGCGGATACGGTGGCGCCGTGTATTCGAGCGGCATCGTCGCCGGTGTTACGGATTTGGAGTGCAGTTTTTGGGAGAAACCTCTCTGCTCCCGTATCTTCCGCCTCCAGGAAAGATGAATCGGTGCGATCTTTGCGACGAGAAAGGGGCTGCCGACAGCATTTCCATCGCTAACGGAATGCTATGCCTCTGCATCCCTTGCGATGGCCATC
>JASFIA010000179.1:0-5788 GCA_050122915.1 Desulfobacterales bacterium
CCAAGGGCGAAGATGGTCAGGGTATGGGTGGCCGTGACCGTCAGTCCCAGGTAGACCGCGTGCCAGGGCGTGCTGCGGGCGCCCACCAGGTAGGCCGCCACGATGGCCTTGCCGTGCCCCGGTGTCAGTGCGTGCCCGGCCCCCCAGAAGGCGGAGCCCGCGAGGGAGGCGGCCACCATAGAGACACTGATCTCTCCCCCGCGGACCATCGACAAGAGATCTGCGCCACTCGGAAAGCCAACGCCGCGAATGGCGTTCCACCCCAGGCCCGTAAAGACCGCCAGGGCCATGACGCCCCCTGCGAGGGATAGTCCGGCCCCCATTCCGGCCCGCAGCGTCCGGGAAAACCGTCCATCGGCCTCGGGAACCCAGGCGGCCAGCAACGCGATGATGATCAGGCCCGTCAAGACCACCCCGGGGATGAACTGAAACCCCACGCCGGCGGCGGCCATGTCCACACCGCTTCGGTAGCCCAGGACCATTCCGGTTGCCACGGCGGCACCCGCCACTACCCCATCGGGCACGCGCTGGGCAAAAGCGAGCAACCCGCCCAGCACCGCCAGCAACGCCAGGTTGACGAACTGGGCAAATCCCGCCCCTGGATAACGGCTTCCGATCCAGATTCCGGCCATCAGGAAAAGGGGAAAGAGCATCAGGGTCCACCGCGCCGCCCGCCTCCCGCATTGGCCGGCCAACAACCCCAGGGCCAGGATGGGCAGCAGGTGCTCGGCAGATGTCAGGGGGTGCACCATGCCGCCGTAAAACTCGCCCACGTCGGTGTTCACCAGGTGGGCGAAGACCGGACCCGGCGGAAGGAACAGGATCATGGCGGCGAGGATGAAGCGGATTTGCAGGCGGAGTGCCAAAACTTGACTTCCTTCCGTCACTGGGCCGGGACGCTCAACGCTTCACGCTGAAAGCGGAAAGGAACCAAAATACGTCACACCTCGTAAAGATGATATGCGGCAGGGTCTGTTGACACACCTGCCGTCGATCAAAACATCTCCACCACCCGCCCTACGAACCACAGCCCCGCCACCGAGCCCATGGCGTAGACCGGCACCTGCCGGGCCCATTCCGGAAACCGGAACGCCAGCCGCCGGATGGAGGCCAACAGCGCCAGCACCACGAAGACGAAGAGGAGCTGGCCGATCTCTACCCCCACGTTGAACATGAATAGCGCCAAGGGGATGGCGGATTGGGGCAACCCCAGGGCCACGAGCGCGCCGGCAAAGCCGATGCCGTGGAGCAGTCCGAAGCCAAAGGACACCAGCCAGGGGTTGCGGATGGTCAGGGAGCTTTCCCCCCGTTCGGCCCGGACGAGTTCGGCCGCCAGAAACACGATGCTCAGCGCGATCACGGCGCTCAGGGGTTTGGCCGGCACCGAGATAAACCCCAGGGTGGCCAGAGCCAGTGACAGGCTGTGGCCCACGGTGAAGGCGGTGATGGTTTTGACGAGCAGAAGGACTCCCCGGGAAAGCAGCAGAAGACCCAGCACGAAAAGCAGGTGGTCGATGCCGAGCAGGATGTGCTGGACGCCCAGCTTCAGGTAGGCCAGAGCCGCCTCGAACCGGCCCATGGCACCCGTGAACTCCACCCAGGGCTGACCGGGGCGTGCGATCTGGGTCCACTCGCTGCCGTCCAACAGCTTGGCCCGGACCAGCACGTCGGTGATGACCTGGGACTGGAGCCCGTCGAAGGCGATACGGCGGCCGGACAGTCCCTGGGCACCCGCGTCGACGATCCGTCGGGTCACGACCACGTCCGGCAGCGTTTTTTCGATGGGTGCGATCACGTCCTCGACGCCCTCGGGCAGCCGAAGCGCCACCGGGAGAAGCCGGCCGTAGTAAATCGGCCGGCGCCAAAGGATCTCGTACCGCCCCTCCCCCGTTTCGGTGATCCCCAGGTAGAACGGCCGGGTCTCATGGGCGAGAGTCGAAACGGCCGGGCACAAAAGAATTACCGCTGTAAGACTCAGCAGGAGGCGGCGCACGTTTAGGACTCCCCGGGATTCGAGGCCAGCTTCGGGTCCGGAAGAGGCTCCACTACCACGGTGTAGCGCTCTCGCAGCCGCTGGTAGGTCGCCTCGTTGATCTCCTTGCGGCGGGCATCGGTCCACTCCCGCCGCACCGCCTCCCTCACCTCATCCAACTCGGGCACCCTGCCGGGTACCCGATTCTCCACCCGCACCAGGTGCGGCCCGTACCCGGACGGAACCGGCCCCCGCCAGGTCCCCGGCCCGAGATTCGACAGGGATGCCGAAAAGCCCTCGCCGAAGAGCCGGTCCACCTCCACGGTGGTGACGTCGGAGAACCGATGGCCCAACATGAACGGGTCGCCCAGGCTTTCGGGGGACGGCGGGTCGTCGGGCCGGTTCAGGGCCGCGATCAGCCGGCCTGCCGCCGCGTCTCCCTCGGCTCCGGTCTTGTCGGGGTTCAGATAGACATGTTGGAAGGTCAGGCGTGCCGGGATGCGGAAGCGCTCTGGATTCGCGGAAAGAAAGGCCGCCAGTTCCTCGTCGGAAGGCTCGTCCAGGGCGGCCAGGTCTTCGAAGAATACCTCCATCTTCTGCCGCATGCGGCGGCGCACGATGGTGTCGTCCCGGTCCAGGCCCATGGCCAGGGCCTCCCGGTAGTAGACCTCCTCCCGGATGTGGTCTTCGACGAGCCCGTTCAACTCCTCGACAGTGGGGGGCCGAAGCCACAGGCGTCGGAACTTCTGGGCCAGGCTTTCCAGCGTCCCCTGGCTCACGACGATCCGGTCCCGTCCGGTGTCTGGCTCCCTGTCGCCCCGCCACTGGAAGAGCAAAAAGAGCGCCGCTCCCAACACCAGAAATTGGAGGAGCGGCTCCCGGAGCCAGGCGGCGTTGCGCTTTTCCGGTTTTTTCTTTGAACTCAAGATGCAAACTCGCTGTTTGCAGAAACAACGGGTTGGGAACCCGTTTCCGTTGATCCGGCCAACCGAATCGCAAATTCAACCGATTCGAGGACTTCGAAGATCATCATGTCCATGCAGGAAAATCCGATGTGGCAGGTTGCGTTGTCAAGATGTTCAGGAAACCCATTTCTGTACCTTCAAGCCCGGCACCCGCTTGAACTCGCGTTCGTTGTTGGTGACCGTGGTGAGGGCAGCCGCTTTGGCATGTGCTGCGATCCACAGATCGTTGTTGCCAATGGCCTTACCTTTGGATTCCAATGCCGCCCGGATGACGCCGTAAAATTTGCCGGTGTTTTCCGGAAGCGGCATTACCGGTACCAAGGACGAGAACTCTCCCAATTGTTGCAAGGTTTCCTTTCGCTGCCGGTTCTTTTCGGCACCATGCAACAACTCACCCCAGGTGATCACGGAAATCGCCGCATCGCCGGGATTCAACCTTCTAAAGCGCGCCAAGACCTTCTCAGGTCGATGCCGCTGAATGTATATGCAAATGTTGGTATCCAGAAGAAAACGGGGCGGCGTCACAATGTCTCCCGGTCCTGTGGGGGATCATCCTTTCGACCTTCGGAGAAAAAATCATCCGGAAGGCCGGCCAGCAACTCGAAGGACCGGGTCAGCCCCTCTGCGGGTTCCCGCAGGACGATCTCGTCTCCCCGTCGGAAGATCTCGAGTTCATGACTCCTGACGGAGAATTTTTTCGGCAGCCGGACGGCTTGACTGTTTCCCGATTTGAACACCCTCGTCCTTGCCATGACAAGCCTCTAAAAGCCCAACGGTACGGCCGGTGTCGTTGTATTCCAACGATTGCTATATACACATATGAGTATGTACATAGCGTCTTGATTCGTCAAGCGCCATGTCTTCCGTCATACGGTTACGCGAAACTCGCACCCCCCTCATTTGGCCGGCGTGTACCAGATCGGCGAGGTGTAGGCGCGCTCCTGTTGCTTCCGCAACACATCCTTCGGCGCCTGCTTTCCAAAAATTTTCTCGTCATAGGCAACCCAACTTGGTGTCGGGATTTCCAGCACGCGCACGTAATAGAAAGCCCGCTGTTTCGGATCGAAGGTGGGGTCTTCCCAGTAGCCGCCCAGGAGCGCGTCGCCGATGGTGTTGGTGTAGGACGCATTCGGTACGTCAACCGTATCGCCAACCGGTGACTTGCAGTGTCCGTCCTTGTCGATCTCGCGACCGTCCGACACGGCGACGTCGAAGACGCGTTCGTGAGATTTGCCGTCGGCATCGACCCAGCCCTTGATGATCTGGATACGATCGAGATTGGCACCGTCCACATCGCGAAGGGCACGCACCATGAATTTCGGCTTGGCGCCCTTTGGAGCAGCGCTCAAATCACCGCCCATGGGCACGCCACGCTGGTATCCCTGCGGTGCGAAGTCGGGACGATGGACCTCATCCGGTTTGAAGTCCCAGCCAGCGAAAACCCGCACGAGCATCCGGGTCCCGGTGGTGGCATAGACTTCCTTGCGAGCCATGGCGTCCCAGAGCGCTTCGCGCGTGTTTTCCCGGGCCCACACACCTGCGAGCCCTGAGGCGAGCGATTCCCAGTGATAGACATTCAGGCTCCCGTCTGCGTTCTCGCGCAAGTCCTGCGTGACCAAGTCATCGAATCGAGCTTCCGATCCCGGTTCGGCGCCAGGGAACTTGCCGAAGTAGTTTTCTTCGCGCGTCGAGGCGAGTGAGGTGTGGCTGTCCGTCGAACCGATCATGCCGAACTTGAACGGGTTGGCTCCGAGTTTGTGCTCCTGCTCCAATCCCAGCTTGAGTGCGCTGCGGGCATATTCGTGCGGCAGCATTTCCGGTTCCTTGGCATTGAGACCGAAGTCGCCTTTGTCCCACTGGTAGTAGTCCGCAAATTCGTCATTGGGTGACAGCGCGGGATGTGCCTCACCATCCCCTTTGATCTGAGTCACCTCGTAGATTGGCTCCCAGCGCATCCGCCGCTTGGCATAAGCCCGGTCGATCGGCTCGCCGGACATGGTCTCGACCGCGAACATCAGCCCCTGGGACAGGTTGCCGCCATGCGGGATGGCCAGCGCTTTGCCCCCGGTCTTTCTCTCGTAAGCCTCCATGTAGTCCCAAAGTTCTTCGGGATCAACCGTGTCGAAAAAGCTTAGCGGCACGACCTGTCTGGCCTCTTCAGCGCCGTCCCGGAAGATGACGTTGCGATGCAGGTTGCGGAGATCCGGCGTCGAGGTCCATTCGAAGCCGTGAAAGGCGGTGAAAACGCCCGGCTGGTTATGCTTGTCCACCGCGTCGATGATCCGCCCCCAGGCCGAACGTTTAAGCTCCGGATTGGGCATGGAATCCTTCAATGCCGCGCCACTTTTTTTCCACAACTGGTATGCGTCCCAGCCGTTTCCCGATTTCACCAGGTCGTGATATTTCTTGCCCATCGGGTCTTTCAGCAGCTCCGGATTAGATTCTTCAATCATTGGCGCTAGACCCAGGTTTTCGGCGTGGTCAGCGATGACAAGAAAATCAAGCGGCCTGATCAATCGCGCCGGTACCCCGGTCGAGGAAATAACCTTTTCGCCTTTGGCAAAGCGTAATGCCTCATCCGGGCCGAGTGTGTTGCCCACCAAGCCTGCATCGGTGGAATAGCTGGTGTGCAAATGGGTATCGCCCCAAAAAACACGGTCGGGATAGCTCTGGTGGAGATAGGGCGAATATTGCTTCTTGCCGGCCTTGATCTCTTCCTTGGAAACCGCAAAATCCTGCGCCAATATCCCCTGACCAAAGGCCAGGGCAAGGAATGAGACGACAAAGAGCCAGTTTAAGGCTTGCCTTGTTTTCATAGCAGGCTCCCTACTGCAATTGGTAGCGTCACGGC
>JASFIA010000180.1:0-5783 GCA_050122915.1 Desulfobacterales bacterium
ACCAAGGAGGATATCCGCCGTGAGGCGTCAACCATCGGCGGCTTCGAGGCCTACGCCGTCGACTATATGCCCGGCAGCGGCATCAATGCCTTCTTGAAATCCTTTGCCGTCGACAACCGGGGGCGGAGTTGGAAAGCGGACGCGGCAACGGATTTGGTGCCCATATTCAAAGAGGTTTCCTCCAAACTGCTCTACCGGTATGTCGTCTCCTACGGATTTCCACCCTCAGGAACCCTTATCATTCAGCCGCAATCCATCACGATCGAGGAGATCACCACCATCGACAGCTCTCCGATGCTGGGGTACGTCTACTTCGACACCGGTTCGAGCGAGATTCCGGATCGCTACCACCGACTGGGAAGCCCGTTAGAGGTGGCGTCTTTCTCCGAAGCGCCCTTGAGGGGCACCCTGGAAAAATACCACCATTTGTTGAATGTTATCGGAAGACGCCTGAACGACGACCCCAACGCATCGATCCGCATCGTTGGGTGCAACGCGGACTCGGGAGTCGAAAAAGGCAACAAGGTTTTGTCCCGTCTGCGGGCGGAATCCGTCAAAGCCTACCTCCAGTATGTATGGGGCATCACCCCTAAACGGATGGCCGTTGAAGCCCGGAACCGCCCCCAGGCCCCGAGCACCAACCGATTGGACGCCGGAAGAGCTGACAACCAGCGGGTGGAGATCCGCACCGATTCTCCCGGTATTCTTGACGTTATCGAAAGCACCTACGTCGAGGCCAGGATGGACCGGCAGGACCTTACCCTCAGGCCGGCGGTGGACGCCGTATACCCCATTACCCGCTGGACCTTTATAGCGGTCGGCGGGGGGGACATCCTGGCGAGTCTGGAGGGTCGTGGGCCCCTGGCCGGCCCCTTCTCACTGCCACTCGACATCACCGATCCGGAGGCCCTGGCCAGGGCCGGGGAAATCTCGGTAAGCCTGGAACTCGAGGACGAAAAACGCCAACTGCTCCAGCTCTCGGCGGATCCCGTCGCAGTGCGCTTCATCCAGAAAAAGGAACTGATGGCCAACCGCATGGGCTACAAGGTCTTGGAAAAATACGCCTTGATTCTGTTTGATTTTGACAGCGCCCGAATCGAGGAAGGAAACCAGATCATCGTGGACCGCATCGCCCGAAGGGTTCGTACCCTCGACAGCGTCCGGGTGGATATCGCCGGCCACACGGACAACATCGGAAAGGACGACTACAACGTGGCCCTGTCCGAACGGCGGGCAAAGGCGGTCTATGATCACCTGATCGCCGCCGTCGACACCGACGACGCCGATCGGATCCGTTTTTCGGGGATGGGCCCTTTCAACTCCCCCTACGACAACAGCATGCCGGAGACCAGGGCTTTCAATCGGACGGTTACCATTGCCCTGGAATACGAAACCACCGACTGATTGCCGGCACCCTTACCCCCCGTTTCCCCCGAAAGGCCTCCCCGAGCGGCCGGGGTGCCCTGTGGCACTCGATGGACCGCCCTGTATTGAACCTTCCACCCTGCAGGCTTATTATGGGATATATACCTATCCCCTGCCTTTTTCGAAACTCGTGCCTCCAGTACCGCCAACCAAAGGAGGAACCCCATGAAGATCGATAAAATCCTGCTCCCGGTGGACGGCTCGGCCCATTCACACAGTGCGGCTCGATATGCCGTCGACATGGCCCGGATGGTATCGGCTGAAATCATTCTCTTGCATTGCCACCGGTCCTTTCCGTCGGTCTTGGGCGAGCCCTATCTCCAGCAAGTGATTACCGACACCCATGACCGCGCCGCCAAAATGCTCGCCCCCTTTCAGCAGATTCTATCCGAGGGCGGCGTCAGTTTCAGCGACAGGATCATGGAAGGCCCCGCAGGCCCAAAAATCGTCAAGGTGGCCGACGTGGAGGATTGCGATCTGATTGTCATGGGATCGAAGGGAAAAGGCGATCTGGAAGGGCTGCTTTTGGGAAGCGTCACCCACCGTGTGTTGAACGCGGCGCCGTGTCCGGTGCTGGTTGTTCGATGACACCGCGCCAATCCGACGGGGAATAAGGGGGCCGCACGGGAGCCACACTTCGCGACGGCATAGGAGTCGCGTCCGCGGACTGGCCCGGTGCCTGGGGTCCCGATCATCGGACCGCCGCCCGCCGGCGAGTCAGTGCATGCTTTCCTTGTTGTACGCCAGGGATGCCCGGTTGAAATAATCCTCTATGGAATCGAATATAAGATACTGCTCAACACTGTCCCAGGAAACGGCCGTGGCAATCCCTGCGGCCCAATCGTTGGCGGTAGTGCCTTCGGCATACTCACCCACGATAAAAAACCGCCCGCCCTGGGTTTCGAAGCGGGTACCGCAGAGCACAACGGCATCATCTGGGGAACGGTTGGTCAAATACAATAGAACCACCTTGTCGGAAAAATCGGGGAAGGACTTGCCAGTCGTCGCCATGAACATACCTCAGCAGAAAGAGGGTGGTGCGGCCAATGGATAGACGTTGGTCATTGCGCTGAAAACCATACACCAGCCGGGTCCCGGACTCAAGCGGCATCTGGACAAAAGCGGCCCGGAATCGGTCACTTGGGACGGCACCAGAAGCGGCTTCAAAGCGCATGGGGTTTCCATCGACGAGGGGTCTAAGGATTGGTCTTGACAGATCCCGGCCTCAAAGGGTATCAAACCGCCCACAATGCGGCCCGGTGCCTTTACAGGCACCCCGGCAGGGGATGAGCGCATCCGGCCGGGGGAATAGGGAAGCCGGTGAAAATCCGGCACGGACCCGCCGCTGTAAGTGGGGACGGCTTCCGCCACATGCCACTGCGCCGATGACGGCCGATTCGCGATGAATAGGCCACCTTGACGAAACGGTGCGGGAAGGCGCGGACTGCCGGGCGATCCACGAGTCAGAAGACCTGCCGGGGCCCGATACAACAGGAATTGGTGGAGAAGGCAAATCCCCAAGCCGAAACCCATGCGGCTTGGGGTTTTTATATTCCGACAGGCTTGCTCTTTCGCCCGCCTCGTCCCCCGAGCCGACACCTGCGTCTTGAGGAGGACGGATGACACACACCCAACTTGAACTCGCCCGAAACGGCAATCTGACACCGGAAATGGAGACCATCGCAGCCGCCGAGGGGCTAACGGCCGCTGTCCTGCGCCGGGACCTCGCCAGGGGCCGGATCGTGATCCCCAAAAACCACAACCGACCCTGTCGACCGGTCGGCATCGGCCAGGGGCTTTCCACCAAAATCAATGCGTCCATCGGCACGTCCACGGATCGGGTCGACATCGAGGCTGAGATCCGAAAGGCCGTCGCTGCCGAGGAGGCGGGGGCAGACACTCTGATGGAACTCTCCGTCGGGGGTGATTTGAACCGCATTCGAAACGAAGTCCTTTCGGCGGTCACCCTCCCCGTCGGTAACGTGCCTCTTTATCAGGCATTCTGTGAAGCCGCTGCGGCCCATGGGGATCCCAACCGCCTGGACCCCGAGGCCCTCTTCGACCTGATCGAACGTCAGTGCGAGGACGGCATCAGCTTCATGGCCATCCATTGCGGAATCAACCGCTACACGATCGAAAGACTAGAGAAACAAGGTTACCGATACGGCGGACTGGTGAGCAAGGGGGGGGCGTCGATGGTGGCATGGATGAAGGCCAACGACAGGGACAACCCGCTCTACGAGCAATTCGACCGGGTCGCCGGCATCCTTAAAAAATACGATGTGGTTCTTTCCCTGGGAAACGGACTGCGGACCGGGGCGATCGGGGATTCCTTCGATCGGGCAATGGTTCAGGAACTGATCATCAACTGCGAGTTGGCTGAAGAAGGCCGGAACCTGGGCTGTCAAATGATGGTGGAGGGGCCTGGCCACGTGCCCATGGATGAAATCGAGGCCAATATCATTCTTCAGAAGCGTATGAGTGACCATGCCCCCTATTACATGCTGGGACCTCTGCCAACCGATGTCGGGGCAGCCTACGACCATGTGGTGGCGGCCATCGGCGCCGCTCAGTCCGCCCGGTACGGTGCCGATCTGATCTGCTATATCACCCCCGCCGAACACCTGGCCCTCCCCACTGTGGAGGATGTGATCGAGGGGGTCAGGGTGGCCAGGCTGGCGGCCCACATCGGAGACCTCTCGAAACGGCCCGAGGCAACGAAGCCGAGAGACCTCGAGATGAGTAAGGCACGACGGGATTTAGACTGGGAAGGACAGTTTCGGCACGGTCTCTTCCCCGATGAAGCCAAGCGCATCCGAAACGAGCGTTCACCGGAATGCGACGAAACGGTTTGCACCATGTGCGGAGAATTCTGCGCCAACCGGGCGTCAAACCGGCTATTCGAGACGGTCATGAAAACCAGCGCCAAGGCTTGAGCCGTCGGCAGCCGGATCCGGGGGTTCGGCTGCCGCGTGCACCTACACCCGCAGTTTGTCGGACCGAAGGGCATGGGCGAGGGCAATGCCCAGAACGAAGCCTCCGGCAAGGTTGGATGCCAGGGTGACGCCGAGCATGGTCAAGGCAACGAACATGTCCTTGCGGTTCTTCAGATCCATCATCGTCAAGGCCAGTTGGCTGCCCCCGAACAGCAGAAGCACCCCAAGGACCGACAGGGGCAGGAGATGAAACACCGCCACTGTGGAGGGTCCCAACCCAAGGCCTAGCAGAAGAAAAATGGCTCCCACCATGAGGTTTGAGCCGGCTGTCCTCGCCCCGAACCGGTAATGGGTGGCCAGCCCACCGGCACCGTGACAAAGCGGAATGCCTCCCAGAAAAAAGCTGGCAAAATTGGCCAGGGCCATACTGACGGTGAGGCCCCTGTAGGTTACTCGTGCGGAAGCGTCGGCAAAATACTCCCGCGACAGATCCGCATTGGCCACCACCGCGTTGCCAATGGTCATGGGAAGTTGTGGGGCCACCAAAACCACCAGGGCAAAGGAGAGATCTCCTCCGCTGGGCCAGCCGAAAGGGAGAAAGCGCGGGGGGTGAAAACCCGGTGCCAGAGTGGACCATTCGCTATGGGTTCCCAGAAACATGCCGGAGAGAAAACCGAAACCGACCACCGCGATACCGGCGGGCAGTTTTGTGTTTTCCAGCAGCGCCAGGGCCATGCAGCCGGCGGCAAGGCCCAGAACAATGCCGACGGGTATCGGTCCAATGGCCTGGATCGTGAGGTAGGGCTCCGCAGCGCTCTGCAACGTCTGGAAAGGGGACGACCCCATCATCAGCTTAACCCCTTGGGCCATGAGCAGAATGCCGGTGGACAACTGAACGCCCCTGATCACCGACTTGGGAATCCATCGGCTGATGACGGTGATGGCATTGGTTGCGCCGATGAGCAGAAGGGCAATGCCCATCAGGAGGCCGGCTGAAAGGACTTGCTGGGCGGTCATAGCGGTGGCGATGGCGTAGGCGCCGATCACTTTCATCGGCTGAACCGGGACCGTCACACCGAAATACAGACCGGAAAGGATGTAGAAGAGGCCGATCGACACCATCACGCCGGAGGGATCCATCCCGTTGACGAGAATCATGCCGATGGCCATGGGCAAAAGGGTTCCAAGGTCGCCGAAGGCGCCCGACAGCTCCATGCGGTCGAAGCGCAGTGGCAGCCGCCTCGACTGACGTCCCTGATGGACGGCCATTGAACCTCCTTCCTCTGGGTGGCGCGAATTTGTGGCGTAACGGTCTTCGATCCCCTCTGGGGCATCATATCCGTTTCCTTCAGATTCTTCCAGTAAAAGACTGGCCGCCCGGTAGGACGTGGATTCTTGTGGTTGGCACAAAAGGCCTTATTG
>JASFIA010000181.1:0-5768 GCA_050122915.1 Desulfobacterales bacterium
TTTTTTAAGAATCGTTTATGTCACCCCGAGGTTGACTTGACCGAACCAAGGGTTAGGTTCGACGATTCGTCAACCACTAGTTTGGAGGTTTGAATGCATACAGTTGAAAACGGCATGTACGTCAGCATCGATTACAAGGGAACTCTGGACAACGGCAATGTGTTCGATACCAGCCAGGGTCGTCAGCCCTTGGAGGTGCATATGGGATCGGGACAGCTGCTCGGCGGCTTCGAATCCCAGTTGATAGGCATGTCGCTGAACGAGAAGAAAGTGTTTTCTTTGTCGCCGGAAAATGCCTACGGCATGAGAGACGACAGTCTGATCCATGCGTTTCCCATCAAAGAGGTCCCCCCTGAAATGGATCCGGAGGAGGGGCAGACCGTTGCTCTCACAACCCCCGACGGCCGACAAATACCCGCACGAATCGT
The DNA here is from genome assembly GCA_050122915.1 of Desulfobacterales bacterium. Lineage (GTDB taxonomy): Bacteria > Desulfobacterota > Desulfobacteria > Desulfobacterales > UBA5852 > CALNZV01. The sequence goes on from JASFIA010000181.1 coordinate 429, forward strand.
CAAGGTGGACGATCAAGAGGTCAAAGTGGATCTCAATCATCCATTGGCCGGTCAGCGGCTGACGTTCGAAATCGAAGTCGTTGGTATAAGCGAGACGCCCACCCAGACGCACGAAGGCTGCGGCTCGGGTTGCAACTGCTCCGGGGGAGGCAATGAAGGGCACGGCTGCTCTTCTGGTTGTCACTGACGGATCAGATCCGACCGGGTTTCCAGAACGGCTGAAGGGGGCCAAAGCCCAAGGACCGAGCCAGACCGCCCAATGCCGGTTATTGCTGGCCGGCTTGGGATCAGAAGCAACCAACAAGGAGATCATTTCCGACATGGAATATCGTTGCGAATCGAAATCGTGCCCTTACGAGGGTGATAACGCCTACACCCTCTACCTGCCCCAGGAGGCCTGTATCGACGAGCACAACTGTGCCGTGGTTTTCTGCCCTCACTGCAAAGGCCAGATGGTCATCAAATCCCGAGGGGATGAGCCGGTCTCCGACCGATAGGATGCTTCCAGCAGAGATCCGTGTAACGGTCGTTCTTGTCAAAACGGCTGTGGGGGGCAGGCGCCTTGCAATGGCCGGCAGGGGATAGACATCGCCCCGTCAATACCTTCAAGCCCCCGATTACAGGACCCCACCCCGTTTCCCGACCCAGGACGCTGGCACACGGCAGGATGGGGGGTGATCTGCGTTTCCGGGGAAGCCATCATTCCCAGCGGGACACCTCCGAATTGCCGTGTCGAAATGGCCCCGAGAAGAGGCCGAGAGCGGTCAGTTCGCGTCGGTGTCCGAATCGCTCCTGCAGACCGCGATGCCATCCTTTCCACCCTCTTTGACACGGAACATGGCCTGATCTGCCAAGGCCAGCAAATCGGTGCGATTGTCACCGTCATCCGGGCAGGTGGCCAGACCGAAACTGGCTTTCAGTCTGACATGATGACCGGCGGCGGTGAGATAGGTGGAGGCCTTCATTCGGAACTGAATCTGCTCCGCTATCCCACGAGCCTTTGATTTGCCGCATTCGGGAAGGACCACGACAAACTCGTCGCCGCCGTAGGCCACCCCGAATGACGGATCGTCAAGGCAGGATCGGATCGTTTCCGCGACTTCCTGCAAGGCTCGGCTGCCGTTGAGGTGCCCGAAGGTGTCCACGACTTTCTTGAAGTTGTCCATGTCCATGAAAATCAGTGAGAAAGGGGTGCCCGACAAGCGACTGCGGTAGGTCAGTTCATCGAGCTGCTGGTAGAGGTAGCGGGTATTGAAGAGGCTGGTCAGGCTGTCCCTCAGGGACAGCTCCCGATAGCGTTCCTCGCTTTTTCGAAGATCTTCCCTGGCCGATGTCAGTTCGGTCAGATCGATGAGAAACGCGGCAAATCCCGAAACCCGGCGATCATCATTTCGGAGAGTGGTCCGGTTGAACAGCATGGGAACCGAACGGCCGTCTTTGGCCCGGAAAGGGGCTTCGAAGCTGAGGTGGTTGCGGCTCGCGGAGTAAACGTCTACATGTCCCCTGTCGTAGAGGCTATCGGGGTTTATCCCGATCAATTCTTCCCGCTTGTATCCCAGGAGTAAGGTGATGGTATCGTTTACGGCGGAAATCCTCTGGTTCTCGTCCAGGAGAATCACACCTTCCTGGGCGCTGTTGAATACCTGTATGTAGCGGCCGAGTTCCCGGTTGAGGGCTTCGTTGCTTTCTTCCAGAGCATTGACCCGCCGGACCAGAACCGACAGCTCCCGCATGATGTCCTTTAAATCCGTCATAGTCGACCCGTCATGTGCCCCACCACGTCGGAAGCAAAAAAGAGCAGAGCCCCCGCCTTCTGAAGCAGCCAGGGGTGTACGCGTCACCGCCCGCCCTCGTCGGCACCGGAGTCGAAACTTGGAGGGGTCGGAAGGAAATACAGCCGGCGTCCTTCGGCAATGCGTCCCCCGCCTTGCCGAAGGAATCGGTCTTTCTCCCAGTCACCGTGAGTGCCCGAGGGGGGCGACCGCCAGAATGGAAGATTTATTCCCTCTGGGCAACCCCGGAGAGGCAATTATTGGGCGTGATAGACTATAGAGCCTCCGGTTGAGACGTCAAGGAGCGACAGCGGAGCGTGGAAGGCCTGCTCGAGAGTGGCACAGCCAGGCTTCAGGGGACGGCCGTTGAGTCGCCGGTCCTTTCTTCGGAAGGTGGGGACGATTCGGCATTCCATGGCCGGATGGGGTCAGACCACATCCTGGGTCTTGAAGAAGGCAATGTCCGGCCACTGCTCCATGCAGTAGTTCAGCTTCCATTCACTTGCCGCCAGATAGGCGAGTCGTCCCTCGGCATCCACCGCCATGCTGGACCGGTTCTGATCCGAAAACCGGACCAGTTGTTTCGGATCGGGAGATCCGACCCATCGGGCCGCTCCGATATCGACGGTTTCGTACTCGGCGTCGACGCCGTACTCGTCCTTGAGCCGGGCTTTGGTCACCTCGAACTGAAGAACGCCCACCGCTCCCAGGATATAGTCGTTGCCCATGAGGGGCCTGAACACCTGAACAGCCCCCTCCTCGGACAGTTGGGCCAGCCCCTTTTGAAGCTGTTTGACCTTTAGAGGATTTTTCAACCGTACCCGCTTGAAGAGTTCAGGGGCGAAATTGGGAATGCCCGTGAACTGAAGCACTTCTTTCTCAGTAAAGGTATCTCCGATTTTTATGGTGCCGTGGTTGTGGACGCCTATGATATCTCCCGGGAATGCCTCCTCGACATTCTCCCGATCCTGAGCCATGAAAATGGTGGCATTGGCTATGGCGACACTTTTTCCGATCCGGTGGTGAACCACCTTCATGCCCCGCCTGAAAGTGCCCGAGCATATCCTCACGAAGGCGATACGGTCCCGATGGGCGGGATTCATGTTTGCTTGAATCTTGAATGCAAATCCGCTGAAAGCCGCTTCATGTGGAAAAACGTCGCGGGTAACCGCCCTTCGGGGTCCCGGCGAAGGGGCCGTTTCCACAAAGGCGTCCAGCATCTCCCGCACACCGAAATTATTGATGGCACTGCCGAAAAAAACGGGCGTCTGATTTCCTTTGAGGAAGTGTTCCTTGTCAAAAGGTTCTGACGCGCCCTCGATCAGTTCGATATCGTCCCGAAGCTTGGCCGCCATCGATCCCAGCAGGTCGTCCAGCTGGGGGGCCGACAGGTCGTCGATGACCACGCCGTCCTGATGCCGGGTTTCTCCCCCCGGCGTAAACAGGCGCAGTTGACGATGATAGAGGTCGTACACCCCTTTGAACCGTTTGCCCATGCCGATGGGCCAGGAAAGTGGGGTACACTCGATCTGCAGTTTGTCTTCGATATCACCAAGGAGATCCAGTGGCGGCAGGCCTTCCCGATCCAGCTTGTTGATGAAGGTAATGATCGGGGTATTGCGCATCCGACAAACCTCCATAAGCTTTTCGGTTTGAGGCTCCACCCCTTTGGCGCTATCGATCACCATCAGGGCGCTGTCCACGGCGGTCAGCACCCGGTAGGTGTCTTCGGAAAAATCCTGGTGGCCCGGTGTATCAAGAAGATTGATCTCGTAGTCACGGTAGTTGAACTTCATCACAGATGTGGTGACCGAAATGCCCCGCTCCTTTTCGATCGCCATCCAGTCGCTCGTGGCATGCCGGGTGGCTTTTCTCGCCTTGACGGCCCCCGCCTGCTGGATGGCGCCGCCGAACAGCAGGAGTTTTTCCGTCAAGGTGGTTTTTCCGGCGTCGGGGTGGCTGATGATGCCGAATGTACGCCTCCGACTCACCTCTTTCTGATGGTTCTTGTCCATAGGCTGCGTTCGTTTGCTCCTGGTAAGTAAGTTGCTGAACCAAAATAGGTCAATTTATCCGATCGATCCTTTTTATCATAAATGCGAACATCAATAAGACGGCCGCCGCTATGGGCTGCACACCTTCATGGCCCCCCGCTTCTTCCTTTGACACCCCTCAGTATACCGATGACGACGGCAGCATTGCTGGCCAGAAATATCGATAACTCTTCCAGGTCCGTTTCGTCCATGTCTCCCCCCATGGTCTCGATCAGCAGGGCGAGGGAAAGGGCCGCATCCAATAGTCGATCGTAGGCGTCGGCCTCTTTTTTGCCCGCACGCGTCATGGCCGCTTTTTCTTCTCTTTGGCAGGGCGCTTTGGACCACCGGCTTTCCCGGACACCGATACCGGCTGTTGTCGACCGGCGTCGCTTGCGTCTCGGGGGGCTGAGGCGGTGTTCATGGGCCGGACTCCTTTTAGTATCCGGACGACGTCGGGCCCGTTTTCGGCCAGAAAGACCGAAATGTCATCGATGTCTTCATCGCTGAGCCGGCTTTCGAACGGGGCGGATTTAATCAATGCCGACAGACCATCGGCGGCATCGAGCAACCGGTCGTATGCCTCGGCCTCTTTTTTCACCTCGAAAACCCGCTCAAGTTCCACGCCGTTTCGAACCACAACATATCGGGTAATAACAGCCATGATACATCATCTCCTTTGTTTCGGTGTCTGTGGAAGATTCGATGTCGGGACGTCACCGATTCTCGGGGCCGCAGGGAAAAGGCAGTTGACAGGAAGGCGCACTCATCGCTATTTTATACGTCAATCGCAGATATCCCCCCTCTTCTACACCGGCTCTCCAGCGCTCATGACCGACAACCCGCTTTCCTCTGGCCCTGCGACCCGTATCTGCTACCCCCCTCTTTACCCACAGCCGAAAAGGAGGAAATCATGGCCGAAAGCGTTTACAAAATCATCGAATTGGTGGGAACCAGCGCGACGTCCTGGGAGGATGCCGCCAAGCAGGCGGTTGAAACCGCCGGCAAAAGCCTTAGAGATCTTCGTGTTGCGGAAATAGGCACCCTCGACATGAAAATCGAGAACGGCAAGGTATCTGCTTACCGCGCCCGGGTCAAGGTCTCCTTCAAGTACGGCACGGATTAACCCTGGCGGTTGGCAACCATCCGCCACCGACATCAACACAGGCGGCGTGCGTTGCACGTCCGCCTGTCCTTTTTCAGACACCCGGGGAGCCCACGGTGGTATAAGGGTGCCTTACCCATAACCGCGTCCAGGAGGCCGACCATGCCAGCCGCCACCCCGGATGAGCTGAGATCCCGGCTGTCCGCCGATCCGTATGAAAGCCCCTCCGCCCTTCTTGCAGACGATTCCTTTGCATCCTGGTGCTACGACCATCTGTCCCTTAGAGAACTGAAATCGGCGTTTCATCGGGATCCGGACCCCCAGCAATGCGACCAGTGGCAACTGAACCAGAGGGAATGGCGGCAGCAGGTTGAAATGGCCCTCATTGCTCGATCCGCCGTCCGGGGTGATCCCTTTTAGCGCCGGAGGT
>JASFIA010000182.1:0-5750 GCA_050122915.1 Desulfobacterales bacterium
ATCAAACAGGTCAACATATCGACCTAAAAACTGTCAATTCACTGGAGCAAGGGGGAGAGGACTCATGCGAACACTTACCATCGACGGCAAGACCATCCAGGACAATGGGGATTGCTACACGATAGCCGAGGTCGGGCACAACCATCAGGGCAGGTTGGATACCGCCAAAGAAATGTTCAAGGTCGCCAAGGAATGCGGGGCGGACGCCGTCAAGCTTCAAAAACGGGACAATCGGGGTCTCTTCACGGAAGCCGCCTACAACAAGCCCTACGACAACCCCAACAGCTACGGTGCCACCTACGGGGAGCACCGTGAGTTTCTGGAGTTCGGCTGGCACGAATATTCCGAGTTGATGGCTTACGCGAAAGAGTTGGGCATTTCACTCCTTTCGACGGCCTTTGACTTTGCCAGCGCCGATTTCCTGGCCAAGTTGGACATACCGGCCTTCAAAATAGCATCCGGCGATCTGAAGAACATCCCACTGCTCACCCATGTCGCTCACATCAATAAACCCATTATCCTAAGTACCGGCGGCGGCACCATGGACGATGTGCGACGGGCCTATGACGCCATCATGCCTATCAACCCCCAACTGTGCATCCTTCAGTGCACCGCAGGCTATCCGGCCGCCTTCGAAGAGCTCAACCTTCGGGTCATCACCACCTATCGCGAACGGTTTCCGGACACGACTGTGGGCCTGTCCTCGCACGACAACGGCATCGCCATGGCTCTTGCCGGCTATATGCTCGGAGCGCGGGTCGTCGAAAAGCACTTCACGTTGAACCATACCTGGAAGGGAACCGACCACGCTTTCTCCCTCGAGCCCAACGGGTTCAGAAAAATGGTGCGCGATCTTCGACGGGTGCGGGTGGCTCTGGGGGACGGCATCAAGCGTGTATATGAAACCGAAGTCAGCCCCATCATCAAAATGGGCAAGAAGCTCGTTGCCGCCAAAGATTTGCCGGCAGGCCACGCCATCCAACAGGAAGATCTGGCCATCAAATGCCCCGGAGACGGCCTTCCTCCCTACGAAATCGACAAGGTCATCGGCCGGGTCACCGTCAAACCGATCTCCGTTGATGAGGACATCACCTTCGATGTACTGAACGGCCACAAGCAGCAGGCGGGAGCAAGCGGTTGACCTCTCAATTCCGTCTGGATCACGATGTAGCGGTGGTCACCGGGGCTCTGGGCAAGCTAGGACCCATTTGGGTGGAAGCACTGCTCGACGCCGGTGCCCGGGTCCTGGCCCTCGACCGCCCCGGACAGGTGCCCGGAGAGGCTTTTGCCAGCCTGGCCCGCCAGTATGGCGACAGCCGCCTGTGGCTGGCGGAAGCCGACGTCAGAGATAGGTCGTCCCTCGAGAATGCCCGCGACAGATGCATCGACGCCTTCGGCGTTCCATCCGTTCTGGTCAACAACGCCGGTATCGACCAGCCCCCGGATCAGCGGGCCGGCGGATACCGGATGGAAGACGTACCGATCGAGATCAACCGGACGATTTTCGAAGTCAATACCCTGGGACTTTTTTTGGTTTCCCAGGTATTCGGGAGCGCCATGGTCACAGCCGGCCGCGGTTCCATCATCAATATCGGCTCCCTCTACGCCAGCGTTTCGCCCGACAACCGTTTCTACGATCACATGGACGGCGATCCGCCGTTCCTAAAACCGCCGGCCTACGGTGCTTCGAAGGCCGCCGTGGTGAATCTCACCCGATACCTGGCCACCCACTGGGCACCCCATGGCGTGCGAGTCAACGCCCTGTCTCCAGGGGGCGTTCTTGGGGGGCAGGATAGTGATTTCAAGAGAAAATTCTGTGAGCGGGTCCCTCTCGGGCGTATGGCGACGGCCAGCGATCTGAAGGGTCCCATCGTTTTTTTGGCTTCCCAGGCATCCGCTTACATCACCGGAATCAACCTGAATGTCGACGGCGGGTTCAAGGCCTGGTGACTTCAGACATCCTCAAGGAAAAATCCATGCGTACATCTTTGTTTCCGAGGTCGGCCGACAACTGGATCAACGGGTCCGAAGCGGCGTCGTTGGACGGCACCACCTTCGACAACCTTTCTCCGGCGACGGGTCAGCGGCTTTGCAGGGCACCCCGGTCCAAGGCCGTTGACATCGATGCCGCGGTCGCATCGGCCCAGCGGGCTTTCCCTGCCTGGTCCGCCATGACACCGGTCCAGCGGGGAGACATCCTGATGGGGATCGCCCGCGAAATGGATCGCCATCGAGAGGACATGGCCGACATCGTGGCTGCGGAAACGGGAATGGCTCCCAAAGCCGCCCTGGGAGAAACCGGAGGGGCCATCGCCCAAGCGGAGTTTATGGCCGGCGAGGGCCGACGCCTCTACGGTCGCACCACCACGAGCGGCGTCCCGAACAAAACGGCCATGACCGTTCGTCATCCCCTGGGGGTTGCAGGGCTGATCATTGCCGCCAACACCCCTATCGCCAATGTGGCATGGAAGGTATTCCCGGCCCTGATCTGCGGAAATACAGCCGTTTTGAAAGCCGCGGAGGACACGCCGGCCACGGCCTGGTATTTCGGGAAACTGGCCCAGGAAGCAGGGCTTCCGGCGGGTGTGCTCAACATCGTCCAGGGGCTTGGAGAGGAGGCCGGTGCCCCCCTGGTTGCCAATCCCGGTGTGTCGGTGGTCAGCTTCACCGGATCCACCGCGGTCGGACGCCAGATTGCCGAGGTCGCCGGCCGCCGGCTTGCAAAGGTTTCTCTCGAACTGGGCGGCAAAAACCCGCTGGTGGTTTGCGATGATGCGGACTTGGATCACGCGGCAACGTGGGTGCTGCTGTCGGCCTTCAGCAACGCCGGTCAGCGGTGCGCCGCTGCAGGCCGCATCCTCATTTTCGACGCTGTCTACGATCAATTCAAACACATGCTGATCGAACGGACCCAAACCCTCAAAGTGGGTCCTACGGACGACGACGATCTTGGCCCGGTCATCAACGAAAAGCAGCTTGCCAATATGCTGGCGGCCATTGAATCGGCAAAGAAAGACGGCGCCGCCGTTCTGATCGGCGGCCATCGCCTAACCGATCCGGGGCTGGCCGACGGAAGCTACATGGCGCCGACCCTCATCGAGAATGCCTCCCCCGCAGCACCGATATCTCAAAAGGAACTGTTCGGCCCCATTACCTGTCTCTACCGGGTGAAGGATTTCGAGGAGGCGCTCTCGATGGCTAATGACTCCCCTTACGGCCTGACCGCCTGCATTCACACCCGAAGCATTCATCGGTCCATCGAGTTTACCCGAAGGGTGCAGGCCGGCGTGGCCGTGGTCAATGCCGGCACTTACGGCAGCGAGCCCCACATGCCCTTCGGCGGTGTCAAGCAGTCAGGGAACGGATCCAGGGAGCCCGGAACCGAAGCCATCGATATCTATTCGAATCTAAAAGACATTTACATTTGCATCGACCCCGATCGGGTCTGATGGTTTTCGATGGGGGGGTGGCAGATTCCCCCCGCAGCCACAGGCACTCAAACCAACCGGCAGCTCTTGCGGCCGCCCCACGATGGCAGCCGCCAAGCCGATCAACACCCATGTGATGGCACCATGACAACCGACTCCAACTCCCAGCCCACCATCGTCGCGTTGATTCCGGCGCGCTCAGGATCCAAGCGTGTTGCCGGCAAGAACATCCGCCTTCTCAACGGCCATCCTCTCATGGCCTACACGATTTCCGCCGCCATCGACAGTGGGGTTTTCTCGGACGTGATCGTCTCAACGGACAGTGAGCATTATGCCGATATTTCGAAATATTACGGTGCTGATGTACCGTTTCTAAGGCCCCCCGAGTTGGCTGGCGACACCTCGCCGGATATCGAATGGGTCGACTTTACGTTAAAAAGTTTGGCTGAAAATGGAAATCGCTTCGACTGTTTTAGTATTCTCAGACCCACCAGCCCTTTCAGGCTTCCCCAAACTATCCGGCGGGCCTGGAATGCATTTTTAGGCGAAACCGGTGTCGATTCCCTGAGAGCCGTGGAAAAATGCGCCCAGCACCCGGGCAAGATGTGGGTGGTCAACGGAAGACGAATGATGCCGCTATTGCCTCTTGGCCCCGCCCGACAGCCCTGGCACAGCAGTCAGTACCCGTCGCTGCCGGAAGTTTACGTCCAGAATGCCAGCCTTGAAATTGCCAACACCCGGGTGGTCTTTGAGGATCAAACCATCGCCGGATCGGTGTTGATGCCCTTTTTGACCCAAGGCCATGAAGGATTTGATGTGAACCAACCTTACGACTGGGATCTTGCCGAACACATGGTGAAGTCAGGAAAAGCGACACTGCCCCTTGTATCGAAAGCGCCCTACCCTTTTTGAGGAGCCTATTTAATGAAGATGGATATCCAGATTATTCCCCGCGACGACTTTCAGAGAGTCCAGGCGTCGCCTGCCGATTCTTTCGATAAACTTTCACTCATCGCCGACATGTGCAGGGCCAATGCGCTCGCCACGGTGAAACGGGCCGGTTCGGGACATCTCGGATCGAGCCTAAGCTCACTGGACATCGTCACCCTCCTCTACTTTTCCGAAATGAACATCCAGACCCTCGGCATCGATCACCCGGACCGGGATATCTATTTCTCCTCCAAGGGGCACGACGTCCCCAGCCATTATGCGGTGTTCTACGCAATGGGGATTCTCCCGGAAGAACGATTCGTCAACTTGAGACGGCTCAACGGCACCCACGGTCACCCGGATTTGACCATACCCGGAATCGAGGCCAACTCCGGCTCTCTCGGCATGGGGATTTCCAAGGCAAAGGGAATGGCCTGGGCCAAAGCATTCAAAGGGCACGGAGGTCGGGTTTTCGTCATGACCGGTGACGGCGAACTTCAGGAGGGTCAGATCTGGGAATCCCTCCAGACAACCGCCCATCAGGGCATTACCAACGTCACGGTCATCGTTGATGCCAACAAGATTCAAACCGACAAGCCTCTGGACCAAATCGTCAGTCTGGGAAACCTCGAGCGCAAATTCGAATCCTTCGGGTGGCACGTGGAGCGCTGCGACGGGCACGATTTCAAAGCCATGGCCGAAGTGCTGGAACGGTTCAAGGGCGTCACGGACAAACCGAAGGTGCTGATCGCCGACACGGTGAAGGGAAAGGGCATATCTTTCATGGAGGGGCCGGCCGCCCTGGAAGCCGGAGGCGGCCTCTACTGCTGGCATTCTGGCGCACCGGACGACGATACCTTCGAAGCCGGCTTTTCGGAAATCATAAACGGCATCAATCGGCGGCTGTCCGCTTTGGACATCGCCCCCGTTCGCCTCCAGCTGATCGAGCAGAGGGAGAAGAACCGCACCCGGCTAAAGGACACGGCCGAGAAGGTCGTGACGGCTTTCGGTGAGGCCCTGGTGGCAATCGGTCAGGAGCGCGACGACGTGGTGGTGTTGGATGCGGACCTATCGGCCGACTGCGGGCTTCGTCCCTTCGAAACGGCCTTCCCCGGGCGGTTCATCGAAAGCGGTATCGCCGAACAGGATATGGTCTCCATGGCCGGCGGGTTGGCCTTGAACGGTCTGATCCCGGTGGTCAACTCTTTCGGCGTTTTTCTTGCCTCCCGGGCCAACGAACAGATCTACAACAACATCACCGAAAAAACCAAGATCGTCTATGTCTGCCACTTTGCCGGCCTCATCCCTGCAGGACCCGGCAAGTCTCACCAGAGCCTAAGGGACATCTCTCTATTCGGCGCGCTGCCGGGCATCACCATCATTGAGCCCTGC
>JASFIA010000183.1:0-5749 GCA_050122915.1 Desulfobacterales bacterium
CATGCAGATCCCTTTGGGGCTCGCAATCGCCGAAACCATCGCGGAAACCCAGATCCCGACCATCGCCCATCACCATGATTTTTACTGGGAGAGAACCCGGTTTGCGGTCAATGGGGTCGGCGACTACCTCCGGATGGCCTTTCCCCCCCGCCTCAATTCCATCGAGCATGTGGTCATCAGCACAAACGCCCAGGAGGAGTTGGCCCACCGCAAGGGGTTGTCATCGGTGGTCATCCCCAACGTCCTCGACTTTGAAAACCCGCCCAACTCCCATGTTCCCAGCTCCAGGGAGCTAAGGTCGAAAATCGGCCTCGCCCCCGACGATATCATCATCCTGCAGCCCACCCGCGTGGTTCAGCGCAAGGGCATCGAGCACGCCATCGAGCTGGTCCGTCGATTGGAAAACCCCCGGTGCAAACTGGTCATCAGCCATGAAGCCGGCGACGAAGGCTACGAATATGCCGAATGGCTGAAGGAGGATGCCGGAAAAAAGGGTGTCGATATCCGATTTCTTCAGGAAGCGGCGGTCAAGCGCGTGGGAGATCCCGGGACCCCCTTCCGTCACTTGTCCCTCTGGGAGATTTATCCCCATGCGGATTTCATTACCTATCCCAGCCTTTACGAGGGATTCGGAAATGCATTTCTCGAGGCCGTCTATTTCAAAAAGCCGCTGCTCATCAACCGGTATGCCATTTTTGTCAAAGACATCGAGCCCCAGGGGTTCGATCTGGTTGTGATGGACGGATACCTCACCGAGAGAAACCTGAACGACGTCAGATCCATACTGGCCTCGGAAGACCGAAAAACACCCATCGTAGAACACAATTATGCGGTTGCCGCCCGGCACTATTCCTACACGGTTCTGAGAAAGCGCCTGAACCATCTCATGGCGCAGTTTTTCGGCTATTAAACGTCCTAACCGGCTCACCGCGACCACCCATGAACACATCCATCATAGACCATCGACTTCAGCAGGACCCGCCGCCTGGGCGACGGATAGTGGCCGTCCGGGGACACACTGTCTCCTTTACCCTCGTCTTGGGTGCCCCGTCGAACGGCAGGGCATGGCTGAGGAGCAACCTGGGCCACGGCGGTATCGGCCGAAAGGAGGCGATCCGCTCGGTGGAAGCCGGGGAAGCGCCCCTGCACCGGGGATGGTTTGACCGCCCCATGGTGCAGGACGGCCCTCACCGATACCGCATCACCTTGCCTCTGACCGAAGTGGGGCACTTCGAGGCAAAATGCTTCTTCCTACCCGCCGGAGACACCACACCGATATGGCCGCTCGGCGGCAACACGGCCATCAATGTCGAACCTGCCGATACCGGTTGCGGCAACATCATTTACAATGCCTTTATCCGGCAGTTCGGCCCCAATCGGGACGGGAGCGCCGAAGGGGTGTGGGACGCGCTGGATCCATCGCCCCTCGACCAGGCGGGGTTTACGGTGATTCCCCCCTCCGGGACGTTCAGGGATTTGATCCGGCATCTCGATGTCATCGTTTTCGACCTGGGGTGCGCTATCATTCAATTGCTGCCCATTCACCCCACCCCCACCACTTACGCCCGAATGGGTCGGTTCGGCAGCCCTTATGCCGCCCTTAGTTTCACCGAGGTGGATCCCGCCCTGGCGGAATTCGACGTCGGGGCCACGCCCTTGGAGCAGTTCATGGAGCTGGTGGACGCAATCCACCAGCGGGACGCCAAACTCATCCTCGACATCGCCATCAACCATACCGGCTGGGCCGCCCGGCTCCACGGCGAGCACCCCGAATGGCTGGTGAGAGGGAGGGACGGAACGATCGAGGTCCCCGGTGCATGGGGAGTGGCCTGGGAAGACCTCACCCGCCTCGATTATTCCCGGAACGACCTGTGGATTTACATGGCCGACGTGTTTCTGACCTGGTGCCGTCGCGGTGTCGACGGCTTCCGCTGCGATGCCGGCTACATGATTCCCGAAACCGCCTGGACCTATATCGTGGCCCGGGTCAGGGATCAGTACCCGGACACCCTCTTTTTTCTGGAGGGGCTTGGGGGCAAGATTTCCGTGACCCGGCGCCTGCTGAACCAGGCCAACATGAACTGGGCCTATTCCGAGCTTTTCCAGAATGACGACCGGCATCAGATCGAATCCTATTTGCCGGAGGCTCTGGACATCTCCGAAACTGATGGGCTCACCGTCCATTTTGCCGAAACCCACGACAATCTCAGGCTTGCAGCCCGCTCGAAGACCTGGGCGAGATTGCGGGTCCGCCTCTGCGCCCTTTCGTCTCCCTGTGGGGCCTTTGCCTTTGCCAACGGCGTCGAATGGTTTGCCACCGCGAAGATCAACGTTCACGAGTCTCCCTCTCTCAACTGGGGAGCCGCGGACAACCTGATCGAGGATATCGCGAGGCTGTCGGCCATACTGAAAACCCATCCCACCTTCAGGGATCGAACCCACGTGGAAATGATCCAGGAAGGGGAGGGCAACATGGTGGTGCTGCTTAGACGCCATCTCCCCAGTGACAAGCGCCTTTTGATCGCGGCCAACCTCAGTGACGAGGATCCTGTCACGGCGGGCTGGAACCGCGAAAAAAGCGGTATCCAATCAACATCGATGGTCGATCTGCTGACCGGCAGGCCGGTAACACCGTCGGTCGACGAAGCCAGGCTCACCGTAGCGCTCTCCCCTGGCGAGGTTCTTTGCCTGTCACCCGATGACCGGGATATGGCGCTGATGACGCCGACCGCCCACGTCGGGCCGCCCCCTTACGCCGTCCATCAGCGGCTGCGGGCAAAAGCGATGGAGATAGCCGTCTCGATAATGGACGATCTTTCTGGTCCGGAGGGCATCGATTGGGACCGGGCGGCCGAGGAACTCGCCGCCCATCCTGCAGGGTACAGCCGACAATTTCAGTGCGACTCCGCGGAGCCAAGGGTCGTCACCTGGCAATGGCCTCTGGATACAAAAAGGGAAGTGATGGTGCCGCCGCGTCATCTGCTTCTGATCAAAGCGCCGTCTCCCTTTCGAGTCCGGCTTTCCGAGAACCACACAACCCTCAACGCGGAAAAATCCATGCCCGATCGGGACGGCAATCACTTCGTCCTCCTGCCCCCGTTCGCAGGAGGGGCATCAGAGCGACCCGTGACCCTCTCCCTGGCCATCTATACGCCGGAGCAGATCACCCACGACAAGGCGACGTTACGCGCGCTTCCGAATCCCGATTCCGTCCGGGTTCGCACCCGATTCGCCCAAGGCGACCTCCACTTGGCCCCAAGGCTTTTTCTGGGCACAAACGGACGGGGCGGCATGTGCCGCGCCCATGCCGAATGGGGGGCCCTTCATAGTCGCTACGATGCCCTCCTGGCCGCCAATCTGAACCCTCACCACCCGGAGGATCGGCACATCATGCTCAGCCGGATTCGGGCATGGGTCGTCTATCAGGGGTATTCCCAGGAGCTTCGGCCCGATATCACGGATGCATTCGATGTCGAGCCTCAACACCGGGCCCTCTGGCGGTTTCATCTGCCCACCGGTCAGGGGGAGAGCGTGCGCATGGACGTCGAACTGAAGATGCTGCCCGGGGAGAATGCCATTCGAATGGCATTCCGGCGCCAGTCCTCGGAGGCCGGGGGAGGGCAGCTGGCAGACGAAAAACCGGTGGAGGTGATTCTTCGTCCCGACATCGAAGACAGGGGATTCCACGACACCACCAAGGCCTTCATGGGTCCCGAGGAGGCTTTCCCGAATGCGGTTTCCGTTGAAGAGGGCGGCGTCTGTTTTTCGCCGGACCCGTCGCGAACCTTACGGATGACGGTTTCCAGCGGCCGGTTCGTCAGAGAGCCCGAGTGGCGATATCAGGTTTACCGAGCGAGCGACGCCAATCGAGGCCTGGACCCGGATTCGGACCTCTTCAGCCCTGGGTACTTCACCACGAGGCTTTTAGGCGACGACGCATTCGTGTTGGAGGCATCCGTCAACGGCACCGAAGACTCGACGGCAACGACAAACGGCATGGGCGACGTGCCGAAAAGCGGAAATCCCGAGAACGTTTGGCGCTCGGCCATGGAAGCCTATGTCGTCGGACGGGGGAACTTCAAGACCGTCATTGCGGGATACCCGTGGTTTCTCGATTGGGGCAGGGATACCCTGATCTTTATCCGGGGCCTGATCGCTGACGGGCGACTGGATGCGTCCAAGGCGATTGTCCGACAATTTGCCGCCTTTGAAGACAGGGGAACCCTGCCCAACATGATCAAAGGACTCGACGCCGGAAACCGGAACACGTCCGACGCCCCTCTGTGGCTGGTCATCGCCTGTGCCGACATCTGCAGGGCTGAAGGGCGTACCGATCTGCTTGAGGTCCTGTGCGGGAACCGTCGCCTGGGGCAGGTCCTCGCGGATATGGCCGGAGCCCTTATGGAAGGAACCCCCAACGGCATTCGGATGGACCCGGCATCCGGGCTGCTCTTCAGCCCTTCCCATTTCACCTGGATGGATACCAACCATCCCGCCTCAAGCCCCCGGCAGGGGTATCCCGTAGACATCGCAGCCCTCTGGTTTGCCGCGCTCAATTTCCTGGCCGCCACCGCATCGGGTGCCGCCGCAGCCCAATGGCGATCGCTGGCCGATCGGGTCAAAGCATCCATTAGCCGTCTTTTTTTCTTTGACGATCGGGGTTACCTGAGCGACTGCCTCATCGGCAATCCGGGCGACCCTGCGGAGGCGGCGGTGGCCGACGACGCTCTGAGGCCAAACCAGCTGCTGGCCATCACCCTGGGGGCAGTGACCGACGCCGGAAGGTGTCGACGCATCCTGGCGGCTTGTGAGGAACTACTGGTTCCGGGAGCCATAAGAAGTCTCGCCGATCGCCCCCTTTCCCGCCCCCTCTATATCGATCATCGCGGCCAGCGGCTGGCAGACCCTCACCACCCTTATCAGGGCCGTTACACCGGCGATGAGGACACCCGAAGAAAACCCGCTTATCACAACGGCACCGCCTGGACTTGGATCTTCCCTTCCTATTGCGAGGCCTGGGCTGCCACCTACGGCCCTGCCTCAGCGGAAACGGCCCTGGCCTGGTTGGCCAGCGGTATTCCGCTGACGGAAAGGGGCTGCGTCGGCCATCTTCCGGAAATCGTCGATGGAGACGCCCCCCACGAACCCAGAGGCTGCGACGCCCAGGCGTGGGGCGCAAGCGAATACTTCCGCGTGTGGCGGCAACTCCAAGGTATGCGGCAACGGGTGGGGAAGACGGACCCCGACACACCGGTGACAATGCATGCGGACCAAATCCAGGGGTGAACGCTTTCCCATCCGGGAGAACCCCAAAAAACGGTTGCTATTCCACTTCCGTCCCTTATAATTTGCAGGCAGAAATCTCATATCTCACCCGTTGACCAGCCTGATCGCGGTTCTCGGAATCCCTGGCGACGCCGGAACAACCGTAATCAAAGGATGCCTTCCGACATCCGCAACCGACCTTCAGAGCCATTGCATTGACGGTGTCACTGATCGAAGGACCACAGCGGTTTCGCCTGCGCAGCCGCCACGTTGAGTGAACCTAACCTTGTCCAGGTCGATGCCATACCCTTTAAAAGGATTTGACAGTCATGACCAGTATCCAGACATTTCAAGTCTTTCCATCGATCCCAGAGCCCCTGTCCTTTATGGAGACCCTTTCAAGGAACATCTGGTGGTGCTGGTATCGTGACGCCGAGGAACTGTTTCGCCGAATCAACCCCAGCCTGTGGGTGGAAAGCCGTCG
>JASFIA010000184.1:0-5719 GCA_050122915.1 Desulfobacterales bacterium
GGGTTCCGAGGCGGTGAGGCACCTCTGATTCGTCACCGCACGCCCACAGGAACGCCGTCAGAAAAACGGCCGCGAGAAGGCGGCACAGGCATCCACGGGGTTTGATCATTGGACGGTCTCCTGGAGCTGCTCCTTTAAAATCACCATGGGCTTTTGACGGATGATCGATCTGGACACAGTCAGTCCTACTGCCGAAACCAGAACCAGGGTGCCTGCGGCCAGCAGTATTCCATAAATCAGATGGGGCTGGTAGGGGATGTCAAAACGCCATCTGCAGACCATCCAGGCCGTCAACTCTGCGATACCGATGGCCTGGATGGCACTGATGGCGGCAATCAATGCATGTTCCGCGAGAAATACCTTCAGGACGAAAGCGGTTCTGGCTCCGAGCACCTTGAAAAAGACCGCTTCCCGAACACGGGCGGTTCGGGTGGCGACAATGGAGCTGACGATGAGCAACATCCCGGCGGCAATGCCGAACAAGGTAAAGAAACGAATGATATGCGACAACCGGCCCAGCACCTTGCCGAGGGTTTCGGCGGTTTGGGTCACATCGATCACGCTCACGTTCGGAAACGCCTGGACGATCCGGTTCTGAAACCCTCCGATATCTTCCGGGTCGACCCGAAGGCCCGTAAACAGGGTCTGGGGTGCTTTAGAGAGCGTTTCCTCGGGAAAGACAAAGTAGAAAAAGGGTCTTAATCCCTCACGGACTCGAGTTCGGATGCTAGACACCGTGGCTTCGAGGGGAACCCCCTGGATGCGAAACGCCAGGCGATCGCCTATCCGGATTTTGCCGATTTGGGCGATCGTATCCAGTACGGATACCTGAGCGGCTCCCAGCGTCTCCTGAAACAACGACGGTCCGGATATCAGCCGCTCATCCTCCAGAAGGAATTCCCTGTAGGTGAGATTGAAGGGCCTTGCCATGTTGTCGCTTTTGCGGCGCCGTTCCTTTTCCGGATCGATGGGGTTTCCGTTGATGGCAAGCAGCCGGGAGCGGATGTTGGGATAGAGAACCGTTCCCGGTGTCAGCATCGGAGTGATGGCCTCTTTCTGATCCGGCTGTATGTCTATCAGGAAGACATTGGGGGCGTTTGGGGGAAAGGCGTCGATGAAGGTGGCTTCGAGGTTTTTTTCCACCAGGAAGATGGCCGCGGTAAGGGATAGGGATGCGGTCAGGGTAATCACGATCGACCGGGTGGCGTTCCGCGGCCTGAACAACCCTCTTAGGGCTTGACGAAGTACGATGTTTTGAATGGATAGCCGTCGCAGCCCTGCAAGGAAGCCTGTGGTCACCACCGCAATGAAGAAGATAACCCCGATGGCGATCAGCACCATGAGTGCAGCCGTTTTCAAATCGTCGGTTCTGCGGAGCAATATGGCGGCGATGAAGACGCCGATGCCTCCCATCGTCATCCCGTACCTCAGGGAACGGGAGACAGCAGGGACTTCCTTTCTAAGTACCGCCGACGGCTTGATGCTTCCAAGCCGCTGGAGAGGGAGCAGTGCGAACAGGGCCGTCAGAAGCAGTCCCAGTAGAAGCCCTTCGCCGATGGCGGTCCAGGAAACGGTGAAGACCAAATCTGCAGGAAGAAATCCACTGAAAAGCCCCGGCAAAACGGTCTGGAGCAGAAGCCCCCCTGCCACGCCGATGGCGGATCCCACCACTCCCAAGGAGAACACCACCGCTAAAAATTGTCTGCGGACAAACCGGCGGGTAGCCCCCAGCGCCTTCATTACGGCAATGGTTTTTTCCTGGTCGAGGAAATAGGCGGACAGGGACGCCTGGATACCGATACCGGCCAGTACCAGCGTAAAGATGCCGATCAGATTCAGGAAAAATAGGAAATTGTTGATGAACCGCTGCAGCCGGTTCTGGGCATCCAGAAAGCCTTCCACCCGCTCTTCCCTGTCTACTGCCGAGGCTTGGAGGCGGTCGATGACGGCGGACAGCCGGTCGTCTTGGCTTAAGCCAATTAGCGCCTTGAAACGGATACGGCTGCCCTTGCCGACCAGGTTCAAGGCGTCCAAATCCGCTGCGGAAACAAACGTCCTGGGGCCCATGGAAAAAATGTTGACGGGCCGGTCCGGCTCTTTTTCAACGATGTCGACGATGTTGAGCGTCGCCTCTCCGATTTCAAGATCGTCTCCCACCGACAGGCCGAGACGGTCCAACAGTGTCTGTTCGACGATGACCGTGCCGGATGCAAGCCGATCTTTGAACGGTTTTCCACTTTTCAAAATGACGTCACCGTACAGGGGATAACCCGGTTCGACGATTTTGACGGCCGATAGCACAGAGCCCGATTTGTCGGTGCTGCGGACCATTGAAAAAAACTGCCAGGTGCGAACCACGGTGATATCGGGTTCAGCGGCCAGGTTCCCGATGACAGCCGTCGTTGACGGCGAAAAGGGAAGCCTTGAACTCACAATCACGTCTCCCCCGTGAAGCGCCCTTGCATCTTTCCACACCGATCGTTTGACACCGAGATCGAACCCCCCCAGGGCCACGAGGGTGATCAGGGCCAATGCCACGCAGAACAGGAACAGGAGAGTCTGCCGACGGGGGCGGAGCAGTTGGTTTCTGACAAACGCAAAGTGCAGGCTATAGTGGCCCATGACCGCCTCGAATGCGTCCGTCTTCGATAACCACGACACGATCGGCGTGACTGGCAATATCGGCGTTGTGGGTGACCAGCACCAGGGTGGTTCCCAGGTCTTTTTGAAACCTCAGCAGCAAATCAAGGATGGCGTTGCCGTTTTTGGAGTCGAGGTTGCCTGTGGGCTCATCGGCGAATATCAGGGGCGGGCGGTTGATCAGTGCGCGGCAGATTGCCACCCGCTGCTGCTCTCCTCCAGACAACTGGTGGGGCATGCTGTCCAATCGATGGCCCATGCCGACGCTGTCGAGCAGGGCTTTCCCGTCTTTGCCGGCGTTCTGGCCGTTTGACAGCTCCGCGGGAAACATCACGTTTTCGAGAGCATTGAGGGAAGGTATCAGATGAAAGGACTGAAATACGAAACCAATGGTTTGATTGCGCAGCGGGGCCAGGTCATCTTCGGAAAGACCGGTGATATCCGTGCCCTGGATGCGAACAATGCCGCTGTCCGGCTGGTCTAGCCCCGACAGGATGCTCAGCAACGTGGTTTTCCCGCTGCCGCTTGAACCCTGGATCACGAGAAACTCCCCTTGCCCGACCGTCAGTGACACATCCAGCAGGACGTGCACTTTCCGGTTGCCGATGGCAAAGGATTTTTGAACATCAATGGCTTCTATCATGGGCTTTCGTTCGGCAGGCATCACTTCCGGAAAGGGGCTGACAGCGTTCGGTCGGGCCGGCGTTGGTCTCGCGATTCCATCCAATGGTAAGAACCGAGAATGGAAAGTCAAAGCGCCGGCCTCAGGTGCCGACGCCTTGGTTTGAGTCCTCAGTCACGGCCCACAGCCAGGGGATCGACTGCGGGGACTATCGGTCGATTTTCGTGAAGGCCGCCTTGGGAAAAAAACAGTAGGGACATTCTTCAGGGGCGTCGTCTCCGAAATGAACATATCCGCACATTTTGCAGCGCCAGACACCGGTGCCCGGGTTTTCCCCGTCGACGTCCGGAAAATCGTTTTTATTGTGAATCGGTAACTCTTCCAGTGGGGGCATCGCGGGTTGGTAGCTGTTCATGACGTATCCTGAAATGATCAATTGCTGGACTTCGCTGGTGCCCTCATAGACCCGGAACAGCCGTGTGTCCCGAAGCAGTTTCTCAACTGGGAAAAAGCGTGTGTAGCCGTAGCCGCCGAGAATCTGTAGCGCCTGGTCCACGACTTCGAAAGCCGCCTCAGTGGCGTAGAGTTTGGAGATGGATGCATTGAGGGTGGGATCCCTCTGCTGGTCCGCCTCCCAGGCCGCTTTCCACACAAGGAGCCGAGAGGTTTCGATTTTCTGGTACATCTGTGCGATCTTGAACTGGATGGCCTGGAAGTCTCCAATCTTCATGCCGAAGGCACGCCGTTTTTTGCTGTACTCGATGGCAAACTCCATGGCGGACCGGGCGGCACCCACCGCGAAGGCACCGATGGACGGGCGGGTTCGGGAGAAGGTCTTCATGGCCAGTACAAACCCCTCTCCCGGGGGTGCGATCACGTTTTCCTTCGGTACCCTTACGTTCTTAAGGCTGATGCCGGTAGTGTTGGATGTGCGCTGGCCGAGTTTGGGGATGTGCCTGCCGGCGGCGACCCCCTCCCAGTCTTTTTCCACCAGAAAGGCGCAGATGCCGTCATGGGCGGATTTGGGGTCGATGGTGGCGAACACCGTAACATAGTCGGCGATGCCGCCATTGGTAATCCAAAATTTGGTTCCATTGAGGACATAATCCTCTCCGTCCGGTGTTGCCAGACATTTGATGCCCGACACGTCAGATCCCATGGTGGGCTCAGAGGTGGCAAAACAAATGTATTTGCGTTCCTTGATGATCTTAGGGAGGTAGTTTTGTTTCAACGGTTCATTGGTGCACAGTATGAGCGGTTCCATTCCAAGGGAGTTGTCGAAGATGCTGGTCGCCAGCCCTGGGCAAACGGCGGCTAGCTCCTCGGTGGCCAGTACCCCCTCCAGCAGTCCCATGCCCTGGCCTCCGTATGCCTTGGGTATGTCGCCGTTGATGAACCCCTCGTCGTATGCCTTCTCGAGGACGTGCAACGGGGTTTCATCGCGTTGGTCGTACTCCCAGGCCACCGGCAGTAACTCCTTGAGGGCAAACGCCCGGGCTTTTTTCTGAAGGGCGATCTGCTCGGGGGTGAGGTCAAAGTTCAACATTGATAGTGCCTCCCTTCAATGGAATGACGTTTGGTTGATATGGCGGTGCTAAGCGGCGCCCCCATCGGGGCAGGCCCTTTTCATAAGTGGGTTAAGATCAGACGATAGAGGGTTTCCAGATCCTGTCCCGCCGGGGGTAGGGCAATGGTGTCATCAATGGTCATTGACCGGCAGATCAGGCGAGCCTGGTGCCACGTGGGCAGCCAGACGAGTTTTTCTGCGATGGATTCGATCGATCCGAAAAGGACGACGAATCTGGGCACGCTCAGGATGAAATACACGCGTTCCGGAAACGGCGACGGCGCTCGAATATACCGGTCGGGGTCCCAGACGAAGCATCCCGTGTGGGGGTGCCAAGGGAGTCCGGCCATTTTGAGTTCCGCAGCCAGATGGAAGATGACAGTAGTGAACGGGAGGGGGGCGTGGTCGCAGTTCGAATTGAAAGCGATGGATTTCATAAGGAATCTGTCCTTTACCGATTGGGTAATGCCACAGATTTCGGTATCAAGCAACAGCCTTTTGTCCGTCGAGGGCTTCGGCCATGTCCGTCCCAGGCGATGACGGAGCCGCGTTTCCATTGACAATTCAAGCCAACTGGCTTTTATAAGACCATCGTCAGTGAAGCAGCAGCAATCCAATCTTCGGAGAAGCAGGAGCGGACAAGAAAGGTCGGCCAATGAACCCCAACATGGTAGTGATGATCGGTCTCGGAGTGGTGGTGGGTATCGGTGCGGCCTTCTCAGGCCTCGGCGGCGGGTTTTTGATGGTGCCCCTGCTCCTGTATCTGGGCTACACGGCGCAGAAGTCGGTTGGGACTTCCTTTCTGGCCATCCTGGTGATTTCCATTTCGGCCCTGTTTGCCCACAACAAGTTTGCCAATATCGACTACCGGGCCGGGATTCTGCTGGGTA
>JASFIA010000185.1:0-5715 GCA_050122915.1 Desulfobacterales bacterium
GCCATCATGTGCGATGCCGCCTGGGAGCACCCCTGGGCCAACTTATCGGAGGCGACGGCTCCGTTTGTCCATCCACGAGAGTGATCGCCGGAGGGGTGTTGACCGGATATGCGGCCGCTGCGGAGGGTCACCTGGGACTCTATGAAACGTCGGTGTCATTGATTCCAGAGCCAACGGAGAAGGACTTTTTAGGGTCTTTTCAGCCGGGCTTTCAAAAACCCAGCTACTCGAGAACGTTTCTTTCCTGCTTGAACCCGCGGTCCCTTGCCATGAACACCAATCGGAGCGGTGGTTTGAGAGCCTGCATCGCTTGCGGCTTCTGCGCCAATGTCTGTCCGGTGGATATCTGGCCCCAAATGACGCTGAAAGCCATCCTGGCGGGAGAGGTGGAGGAATACTTGGCCCACGGGTTGCTGGACTGTGTCGAATGCGGTCTTTGCAGTTACGTTTGCCCGTCGAAAATTGAGCTCACAACAACTTTCCGCTCCGCCAGACGTCTCTACCACAAAGAACAGAGCGAACCATGAAAACCATCAAACGGCTATTCGAATCCGTCGAGCCATTGTTCCAAAAGGGTGGCAAGTACGAGCGCTTCTATCCGTTCTACGAGTCCATAGAATCCATTTTTCTGGCGCCATTGGACCCGTCCGAGGGGCTGCCTCATGTACGGGACAGCCTGGACGTCAAGCGCTACATGACCCTCGTCATCATTGCCCTGCTTCCTCACCTTTGTTTCGGTATCTACAACGCCGGCTACCATTCCCATCTGGCCTCAGGGCTTTCCCTTCACTGGCTGCCGGTGACCCTCCGTGGGCTTCAGCTGGTCATGCCAATCGTGTTCGTTACCTACGCCGTGGGTTTCTTCTGGGAGGTGCTCTTCGCGGTCATCCGCAAGCATGAGATCAGCGAGGGACTCTTCGTCTCCTGCATGCTCTTTCCCCTGACACTTCCGCCCACGACGCCTTTGTGGCAGGTAGCCCTGGGCATCTCCTTCGGCATTGTCATCGGCAAAGAGGTCTTCGGGGGAACCGGACGGAATTTTCTGAATCCGGCCCTAACCGGCCGGGCCTTCCTCTATTTCGCCTACCCAGTACAACTGTCCGGCGATGCGGTCTGGACCGCCCTTAGCGGAGGAAGAGAGGCCTTCGTCGACGCCTATTCATCGGCAACTCCCCTGTCCATATCGGCCACGGCCCAGGCAGGGACCTCTCTCGAAAATCAGCTGATGGACGCCGGATATTCCTTCATGGACCTGTTCTGGGGGGTCTACCCCGGCAGTATCGGGGGCACCACTGCATGCCTCAGCCTCTTGGGTGCGATATTCCTGATTTTCTTGGGGGTGGCGAGCTACCGGATCATTCTGGGGTCGGTCATTGGCATGCTGGTCACCGGGGTTGTGGTCAATGTCGCTGCCGGTCCTGATTCGAGCCCTTTTCTTTCTCTCAATCCGTTTTATCATCTCGTCATGGGCGGCGCCGCTTTCGGCATCGCCTACATGACAACGGATCCCGTATCCGCCACTCACATGAAGCATGTCAAATGGATTTACGGCTTCATGGTCGGCATGCTGACGGTGCTGATACGGGTGTTCAACCCGGCCTTTCCCGAAGGAGTCGGTCTCGCGATCATTTTCATGAACCTATTCAACCCCCTCCTCGATCACATCGAGGTCAGGTGGCGGCTAAAAAAGCGGATCCCCAATGTCTAAGCCCATCACATCAGTCGTTTTTGCCACCGCCATGTGTCTGGTCTGCAGCGTCCTGCTGACGCTGGCCTCCACAGGGCTAAAGGAGCGGCAGGAGAGAAACGCCCTGGTGGATCAGCATCGAAACATCCTCCAGGCAGTAGGGCTTGTGGCATCAGGGACCCGCTATTCGACCGACGAGATAGAGAGGCTTTACGCCCAGAACATCACGCCGATACGCGTTGGCGGAGACGGGGAGATACTTCCCGGAAACGGCGGCGTGGGGGAAACGCTTCCCCTCTACCTCTATGTCAAGGACGACACGGTCGAGGCCTATGTGATTCCGGTGGACAGCCGGGGGCTGTGGGGTCGCATTTACGGCTACCTGGCCATGGAAAGCGACGGGGAGACCGTCGCCGGATTTTCGGTCTACAAGCACTCGGAAACCCCCGGACTAGGCGGTGAGATCGATTCGAAATGGTTTCAGAAGAACTTTGTCGGCAAGCAGATCGTCAATGCTCAGGAGCAGTTTGTGTCGATCAAGATTGCCAAGGGCGCCGTGGATGACGTTGTCAGCCAGGACCAGAGATCCCACTATGTGGACGGTATCAGCGGTGCCACGATGACCGGCAAATACCTCTCCGAAGGGCTCTACGATATCCTTCAGAGCTACGAGCCGGTGTCCGTCAAATTCAGGACCCAACAGACCCTCCAACTCCAGGGAGTCAAGCGCTAAGATGTCTACCACTGCATTCAGGCTGACCCGCAGCAATTCCTACCGCGCCATCGTTGGCGCCCTGTGGCAGACCAATCCCATTTCCAAGCAGGTGTTGGGAATCTGTTCCGCCCTGGCCGTCACCGTTCAGATGAACACCGCCATCGTCATGAGCGTGGCCCTGACCCTCGTGGTCGCCTGCTCGAACCTGACCGTTTCCCTCATGCGCCACATGATTCCCCGCAACATCCGGATCATCGTCCAGGTGGCCGTGATCGCCACTCTGGTGATCATCACCGACGAAGTGCTCAGGGCGTTCCTTTACGATACCAGCAAACAGCTGTCGGTATTTGTGGGGTTGATCATCACCAACTGCATCGTCATGGGGCGGGCCGAGACGTTTGCCATGTCCAACCCGCCGTTCGCCTCCTTCATGGACGGCATTGCCAACGGGGTGGGATACGGATCGGTGTTGATCGGGGTCTCCTTTTTCAGGGAGCTTCTGGGATCTGGAAAAATCATGGGATTTCAGGCGGTGCCCCAATGGGCTTATGATTTGGGCTATCAAAACATGGGAATCATGCTCCTGGCTCCGGGGGCCTTTATCGTGATCGGGCTTTTCGTCTGGCTGGAACACACCTTGCTCAACAACCGGTAACCCGTCGAGACCTTCAATAATGGAAACTCTGATCAGCCTGTTTGTGAATTCGGTTTTTGTGGGAAATATTCTGCTGGCCTACTTTTTGGGCATGTGCTCTTTTCTGGCGGTTTCCAACAATCTTAGGACCTCGGTCGGCCTCGGTGTGGCCGTGGTGTTTGTGCTGGCCATCACGACCCCGGTAAATTGGCTCATCTACCGCTATCTTCTCGCGCCGGGAGCCCTGTCCTGGGCTGGACTGCCTGGCATCAACCTGAGTTTCCTTCGGTTGATCCTCTTCATCGCGGTCATTGCCGGTATGGTTCAGGTGGTAGAAATGGTGATCGACCGATTTTCCCAGGCCCTCTACAACGCGCTGGGGGTGTTTTTGCCTCTCATCACCGTCAACTGCGCCATTTTAGGCGCCTCTTTGTTCATGGTGGAGCGGGACTACGGATTTGCGGAAACCGTTGTCTACGGCATCGGTTCCGGCATGGGGTGGGCGTTGGCCATCACGGCAATGGCAACCATCAAGGTGAAGCTTCGCTATGCGGATATTCCGGAAGGTCTTCAAGGGATCGGGATCAATATGATCATTACGGGACTGATGGCCATGTCTTTCATGCTTTTTTCGGGGATTACCCTGTGATGGCGTCGATGCAGCGAGGCACCCATTGCTGATATTGGTGGCGAGCACAGCCGTTTTCCTGGGCGTCGTGCTGACGCTCGTGAGCATCCTCCTTCTGGTAGAGTGGAAAGTGGTTCCCAAAGGGGACCGGGAGATCGTCATCAACGACGATGAGGACAGCCCCCTGACCACGCCTATGGGGAAAACGCTCCTGTCCTCCCTCCTCGATCATGACATTCTCATTCCCTGTGCCTGCGGCGGCAAAGGCACTTGCGGCACTTGCAAATGTGTGGTGGAGGCCGGAGGCGGCGACATCCTGCCCACTGAGCTGTCTTTGGTGAGCCGGCGTGAGCGCCACCAAAACGTCCGTCTGGCTTGCCAGCTTAAGGTCAAACAGGATCTCAAGATCCGTATCCCCGAAGAGATCTTCAACATCCAAAAATTCGAGGCCACCGTCGTCTCCAACGACAACGTGGCGACGTTCATCAAGGAGTTGGTGGTCAAACTGGACGAGGGGCAGGAAATCGCTTTTCAGTCCGGGGCCTACATGCAGATCGACGTCCCCGAATATCAGGCTGAATTCAACGAGTTCGACATCCAGAGCACCTACCGGGACGCCTGGGAGCAGTTCAATTTTTTCAAGCTCACGGCCGGCTCCGACGAACCCGTCAACCGGGCCTATTCCCTGGCGAACCCGCCCCTGGAGAAAGGTATTCTCAAATTCACCATCCGGATCGCCACCCCACCCCCCGGTGCGGACGACATCCCACCGGGTGTCGGTTCTTCCTATGTGTTTCACCTCAAGCCCGGCGATCGGGTCACCTTGAGCGGACCCTACGGTGACTTTCTTATTCGTGAAACACAGCGGGAGATGTGCTTTATCGGCGGCGGTGCGGGCATGGCGCCCCTTCGAAGCCACATCCTGGAGCAGTTGCTGAGCAAAGGTACCGATCGGCGAATGACTTTCTGGTACGGCGCCCGGTCCCTTCGGGAATTGTTCTATGAAGAGGAATTTCAGGATCTCGAGCGCCGGTTCGACAATTTCAGCTTTCACGTCGCCCTGTCGGAGCCCCTGCCTGAGGACCAATGGGACGGTCCCGTGGGGTTCATTCACCAGGTGGCCCATGACCTTTATCTGGGCAGTCATCCGGATCCCACCGAGATCGAATACTATCTGTGCGGTCCCCCCATGATGATACGGGCAGTTTTTGAAATGCTGGACAGCTTGGGGGTGGAAAAGGAAATGATCCGCTTCGACGATTTCGGCTGATGCCTCCCCAACGGAGAGCCTGCCTCAATGGGTTCCGGCAGTGACGGAGTCGTCGTATCCCGACCGGCTAAAAGACGATCTTGTCGGGCGGCCGGCGCTCCGGGACGAAGTCGCGGGGGATCCGGTTTTCGTTCCAGGCCTTTGACACATAAAGGTTGCAGTAGCAGCTGCCGAATTCGGCCACATCGGGCTCCCGGTAGACGCAGGGGCAGATGATGTCCCTGTCGTTTTCCCGATCGCCCGAGGCAATTCGGCAGGGGCACGCCATGTAGCCGTAGCGGTCTTTGTTGATCAACAGGGCCTCCATAAGCTCAAGGGTCCGCTCTCGATCGGCGTTGAAATAATAGCCCTTGGCCTCCTGAATTTTTTTCAGGCTTTCGTACAGTCGTTCTGCATCCATCAGAGCCCCAGCGCCTCCTTGATATCCTTTTCCTTGTATCCCACGATTACCTTGTCGCCGATGATGATGGTCGGAAACGAACACCGTTCGTTGAAATTTTTAACTTCCTGGAGCATGGCCTTTCGCTCCTCTCCCTCCAGAAGGTCCACGTCCACGAAGTCGAACTTGAGGGTGCACTCGTCCAGAAGCCTTTTGGTCGCCTTGCAGTGGCTGCAGGTGCTCAGGGAATAAATTTTGATTTTCTTGTCGTCCGTCATGGGGAGATATCCTTTCCATCCAGTGGCTGTGTCAAGATCCGGATCGACGCTTGGTGGGCGGCCGTCTGACTGCCCTCAAATTGGCCGGCGGTCGCAGGTCTTTGGGGGGCGGCCTGCCGCCGAT
>JASFIA010000186.1:0-5711 GCA_050122915.1 Desulfobacterales bacterium
CGGCAGATCGTCATTTACCCTGACAAGCAGTTCCATATGGAACAGGTGGATATCGTGGAGGTTTTGGATGATTGATTGACATTGCCGAGTCCTCATTGGGCAGAAAATGATTGACAATTTAGAAATAGAATGGTCTAGAAAATGGGTTTCGGAGACAAAGAACAGCCGGATGCATCCGGCTGGTTTTTTTTAATCAGATGATATCCGGTTGAACCGTCAGGAATAAAAGGACACCTTGTCATGAAACGAACCTATCAGCCCAGTAAGATTCGGCGGGCCAGGCGCCATGGTTTTTTACGAAGAATGGAGACCAAGGCCGGAAGGAAACTGATCAACAGGCGGCGGGCAAGAGGGCGAAAGCGGCTGGCCGTGTAACCTGAACTCCACCGGCCCTCTATTCTGCAATCGGCACGGCGGGCGACACCTCTTGATCGATGCAGAGGGTGGTGTGGGCCATGGATACGGAGAACCGACAACGGGACAGGGGATTCCATCGCGGCCGACAACGGCGTGGTTTCGGGAAACCGGATCGGTTGCTCAACCGGCAGGACTTTCTTCGCTTGGCCCGGAACGGCCAGCGGATCCACACGCGGTGTTTTATTGCTGTGATTCTTGTCGGTTTGGCTGGGCGCCCGAGGCTTGGGATCACCGTGACCAAAAGGGTGGGCAATGCCGTTACCCGAAACCGCATCAAACGCATCTGCAGGGAATACTTCAGACACCATCGGGATCGGTTGACATCGGCATGGGACATCAACCTCATCGCAAAACCTCCGGCCGGCGATTCATGCCATAATGCACTTGTTGGCGACATCGATCAGCTGTTCAAAAGGATTCAACGGAATGAAGGGCAGTGCTGAAAGGGCTGCGCGGGTTCTGGCGCAGCAGATGATCCTCGGATATCAACTCTTTCTGTCTCCGTTTTTGGGTAGACACTGCCGCTTCTATCCGAGTTGCTCCGAATACACAAAGATTGCCATTCAAAACCATGGTCTCCTGAGAGGCTGTCGATATGGGGTGGGCCGGTTGCTCAAATGCCATCCGTTCAATCCCGGCGGGTTCGATCCGGTTCCCTGATCCCACTACATTTCTATGAAATCCTCTGAATACCGCCCCCCACCAAAGATATACCCGGGTCAGCCCTTTTCTGAAATGCCGCCGTACCCATGGGTCATGATGGGCGTTGACCGGTGCCGGTTCGTCACATTCGAATGGATTATCGGCGGTTCGATCCAGGGTATAAGGAATTCGCATGCATCCGAGACGACGCTGTTGTCGATCGATAGGAGAGATTAATGGAACAAGGACGCATCATACTGGCTGTCGGACTCTCATTCCTGGTTTTCCTGGTCTACGATTTCTTTTTCGTCGAAAAGCAGATGCCGCCCCCGCCAGCCCCCGCCGACACCGCTGCGCCCACGAGTGATGTTCCTAAGAGCGAAGCGCTGGACCGTCCGGAACCCGCGGCCCCGCCTCAACCGTTGCCGCCGACCCAGATGCCTGCCGGTTCCGCGAGAACCATCGTCGTTGAGACGCCCCTCTATAAAGCGGAGATGACCGAAGCAGGCGGTGCGTTTTCCAGTTTCAAATTGAAGAATTACAAGGAATCGACGGACATCGATTCGCCCTTGAAGGAAATTCTCGACGTTGGCGCTCAATTTGGCGAATTCAGACTTATCGGGGAAAACCCACTTTTGGCGGATATGGAACAGTCTGTATTTATAGCGAATATAGAAGAGGACAAACTTGTTGTCGAAGAGGGCGAAGGGACAATCGCCTTTGATTGGACATCCAAAGCCGGGATTCGATTCATCAAAACCTTCCGGTTTTCCGCCGATTCCTACCAAATCGGCCTCGATGTCAGCATATACAACAGTAGCGCCATACCCGTAAAGGACGCCTATAGTGTTGGTCTTTACCAACCCTATTCGGGGGAAAGCAGCCGCTATGGATTCGTTGGACCCAACGCGTTTGTCGACGGTCGGTTGGAAGAAATCGATCCCAAAAAAATTGACAAAAACGGTCCGGTTTCGGGGCTGGTAACTTGGATCGGCCAGGTGGACCGCTACTTTATGCGCGCACTGATCCCCAAAACGCCGGTTCCCGGTATGGTCACCCTTCGACTGATTGAAGAAAAGGCCATCGAGTCCCGGCTGGTGGCCCACCGAGATGAACTTGCGGGGGGGAGCGAGAGAACCGATCACTACCTGGCTTTCATGGGGCCCAAATCCAATACCATACTCGACTCCGTCGGCCATGAGTTGAAGAGGGCCGTCAACTTCGGCATGTTCGATTTTCTTGCCAAACCGCTGCTGTGGCTGATGAATCATATCTACATGATCATTCCCAACTACGGCGTCGCCATTATTCTTCTGACCATCCTGACGAAAATTCTGCTTTGGCCGCTGGGAACAAAAAGCTACAAATCAATGGCAGAGATGCGTAAACTGCAGCCACTGATGGCGGACATTCGAGAGAAACACAAAAACGACAAGAAAAAGATGAATGAGGAAATGATGGGGCTCTATCGGACTTACAAGATCAATCCGATGGGTGGTTGCCTTCCGATGGTCGTTCAAATCCCGTTCTTTTTTGCACTCTATCGAATGCTGTATGAGGCCATCGAGCTCCGTCATGCGCCTTTCATTGGGTGGATCAATGACCTGTCGGCTCCAGATCGGCTGTTCAACTTCGGGTTCTCCATCCCATTCATGGAGCCGCCCTATGGTATTCCTGTGCTAACCATTGTGATGGGGGCGACGATGTTTTTGCAGCAGAAAATGTCCCCTGCGCCGGGAGATCCCACCCAGGCCAAATTGATGATGTTCATGCCTCTCATTTTCACCTTCATTTTCATCAATTTCTCTGCAGGGCTTGTTTTATACTGGTTGGTTAATAATATTCTATCCATAGGCCAACAGTATTACATACAGAAAAAATATGTTTAGTCCTGCCGGAGGCATTCTGAATGGCGAATGAAAAGGAATTCGTCGGGAGGAATCTCAAAAATGCAATCGACAGCGCCTGCAAAGCCCTGGACATCACTCCCGATGAGATACAATATGATGTTCTGTCAAATGGTTCGAGCGGTATTTTCGGTTTAGGTCGTTTTAGAAAGGCCCGAATTCGTATCGTCGAAGACCCGATGGCAAGCGATTCACCGACCAAGGAAGACGATTTCGACAAGCAGAAACCCCCTGTTCATGGCGCTGGGGAGGAGGTCCTTGCCGGCGATAAAATCGCCATCGGTGAGCGGGTGTTGAGGAGAATCGTCGACACCCTTTCCCCAGAGAGCATCATCCATGTCGAGCGGAACGGCACATGTGTGAAATATCAGCTAAAAGGGGGCAGTTCCGGGCTCCTTATCGGGAAAAGGGGACAAACCCTTGAAGCGATCCAAATGCTGATAGAAAAATCCGTGAACCGGTCCGGTGGAGAAAGGGTTCATATAGCCGTCGATGTCGAGGAATATCTTCAAAACCGACGGATCGGTCTGATCAAGACCGCCCGCCGGTACGCCGAAAAGGTCAAGAAGGACGGAAAATCCGTGTCCATGGGATACCTCAATGCTCAGGATCGACGGACGATTCACTTGGCTTTAAAGAACGATTCCGGAATACTTACCCAAAGTTCAGGGAATGGCTATGTCCGAAAATTAAACATCTATCCTAAACCATGAACATAATGAGAACATGCCTATAACTGAGCGGTAAACTGAAAATGGGTGAGTCGCTGGGCACCAGCGACTTTTTTTGTCCGAAACGCTATTTGTTATAAAACCATTAAAAAACAATGGGTTATCCATATTTTGGATCTGGTCTGTATGGATCAGGAGAAACGGATTTCCGACGGGCAAATGGGAGAAAAAACGAGTAAGACCGCACGTTCTATCGACGGGATTGCATCGAAACGGAGCCGTCGATGGATGGCCGGTCACCTTTTTGCGGTCCGATTTTCCTGTAGGTGACGACGAGGCGGTCACACTGTGTCGGTTACCGGTCCGGAGGGCGGCCCTGGCGGGTCCGATAACCGGCTCATCTACTCTTTTCGACATGGCTTACACCGAAGACACCATCGTTGGCATTGCCACTCCCCGGGGGTATGGCGGGGTCACCATCGTCAAGATATCCGGAGACCTGAGCCTTACGGTTTTATGCTCCGTGTTTCGGCGAGCCCCCCATCACGTTGTCACGCCAGAGATTGAAAAGCGCCGGCAGCTATTGCACGGCTACATCAAACATCCCTCGACATTAGAGGTCATCGACGAGGTGCTGGTTTCCATTATGCCCGGACCGAAAAGCTACACCCGGGAAGATGTCGTCGAAATTAATGTCCATGGCGGACCGGTGGTGTCCGAATCTGTTTTGGAATTGATCGTTCAACAGGGAGTTCGGGCCGCTGAACCCGGAGAATTCACCCAAAGGGCGTTTCTTAACGGCAGGATCGACCTTACCCAAGCGGAAGCGGTTATCGACCTGATCCAGGCCAAAAGCCTAAGAGGAATTACCTCCGTCAACCGCATTGCCGTCGGCGGACTCGGGCAGCTCCTCAGGCCACTCATCGGTCATTTGAAGGCATTCCTCGCCGACATCGAAGCCAGTATCGAATTTGAGGACGAGATCGGCCGCATCGACAGCTTTGATGCCTACTCATCTCGTGTTACCGAAGAATGGTTGCCCCCATTGACGCGGATCGTCGACAGTTTCCACTATGGACGACGGATTAGGGACGGCGTTAAAGTGACTATTCTGGGTGCGCCCAACGTTGGGAAATCGACGTTGATGAATGCGCTGGTCCAGTGCGACAAAGCCATCGTCACGGAGTTTCCCGGAACGACTCGGGATTTGATAGAGGACACTTTTTTCATTCAAGGGGAGCCCACCATTGTCACCGATACGGCGGGAGTGCACGACAGCACGGACCCCATTGAAATTATTGGGATCCGGAAGGCCATCGAAAGCAGCGAGAAGGCCGATCTCGTCCTGTGGGTCATCGATGCCGGTCGACCGGCGACAACCCTACACCCCGATATCGGATTTGCACTCGATCCCCAAAAAACCCTTTTGGTTCTTAATAAAATTGATCTTTACGACCCGGTCGGTGTCGGCCACACCATTGACCAGCGGTTTGAAATGGTGCCGATTTCTGCCAAGATTGGCACCGGGCTGCCGGAGTTGAACAAACGAATCTTCCGTCGGATGCAGGACGGATCCCCAGAGGGGAACGGCGACGATGCTCTGTCTCCCAACCTGCGGCAAAAGCTGCTTATCGATAACGCTATTGGCTCTCTCAGACGGCCCATTGATAACGGGCATGGACCCTTGGGCATCGAGTGTCTGGCTGAAGATCTTAAAGACGCCATCGGATACCTTCAGAAGGTTCTTGGGCAAGGGATCAGCACGGACGTTCTTGACGAGATTTTTAGTCGCTTTTGCATCGGAAAATGATGTTTCACGTGAAACATCGCACTGACACCCCAGAGGAGTTGTAGACCATGGAATTCGACTTTTCATCCTATTTCGATCGTTATTTGGCACTGTCAAAGGCCGCCGACGCGGTATTCGACCAGGTAAAGGAAAGCCATCCGGAGTGCGTCAACTGTCGGGTGGAATGCTCTGACTGCTGCCATGCCATTTTTGATCTGACACTAATCGAAGCCCTTTATCTCAATCACCGTTTTGAAGAGCGATTCAGCGGGAAGGAGCGCGAGG
>JASFIA010000187.1:0-5710 GCA_050122915.1 Desulfobacterales bacterium
CCTGCTGGGAGCGGAAAAGTGGGGTCAGCTCAGGACTGTTCATGTCGCAAAGGGTGGCGGTATCCGGCAGGACGCTGAACAGCGTCACCAGGGTGTCCTTGCTGAAGGTATTTGCCACTTGGGTTACCGCCCTCATGGCATTTTCCGAATCGTCCATGGCTATCAAGATTTTCTGGCTCATTTGGCGTCAACTCCTCCGGGAATGGGGTTCAAAAAAAGGGCTTACGTCGATCCCCAAGCGGAGATGACGCGCCGGGTCGGTTCTGCGGACGTCTCCGAGGTGAGCGCCCGGATCGGCAGCGAATCGGGCGCGGGGATGCGAGCTGGCGATGTAAAGTTCTATGGCATTATGAAAGAAAACAAACTGGTATGCAAGACGATTGCCGGTGGGACAAAACCATCGGTAGCCGGGGAAACCCCGCTGCGAATCGGGTGATGTCACACCCTCTGCCGATGCGGATGGCGACATGACTATTTATGCGAGCGCCGCCCCAAGTCCTGGGGCGGCGCCCCAGCAGAGCCTTTTGGGGGCGATGGCCCCGCTTCCGGAACGGCATGGCGGCCATTGCCGGCGTCATTATGCCTCCGAGGCGACGCCTCTGCTGAAATCGGTGGGCACCGTGGTGGCCCGAGCGTTGAGCTCCCGGTCCATCATCAAAAGACCGTGTGGACTGTCTTTAACCAGTTTGAGCTGGCTGAGGATGTCGTTGTCGGTTTCCTCCTCCTCCACCTGCTCACTGACGTACCACTGGAGGAAAATACGGGTTGCGTGGTCCTTTTCGCTGATGGCAAGTTCCATGAGATCATTGATGGACCTTGTCACGAACTGCTCATGCGCCAAGGTTTTGGTAAACATATCGAGGGGACCGTCGAAGGTTGCCGGCGGCTCTGCAATGGCCCCGAGGCGAACGTCTCCACCCTGGGCATGAATGTATTCATACATCTTCATGGCATGGAACATTTCTTCATGGTATTGGGCCATAAACCAGGTTGCAAAGCCCTTAAGGCCCAGCGCACTGGCGCTTGAAGACATGGACATGTAAAGATAGGCGGAGTACATTTCCTTGTTGACCTGCTCATTTAGGGCTGCGTTCATCTTTTCGCTGATCATTCAGTAGTCTCCTTTAGGATTTGGGTCTTAGGGTCTGTGGGATGATGGCGGGAGGGCCGGTCGGCCGCCGCTCCCTCTGCCGGTGGATCAATGGATGAAAAAGAGGGACATCCCCTGGGAGGGATGCCCGAAAAAAACGGTCCATAAGGATTTCAAACAAGATAATGTGCATTGAGGCATGACAAGTCAAACCACCAAACCGGAGTGCCGTCTTCAATCCACGAGGGGCGGAAGGCATGCGTTTTTCAGGCGTTTTGCGGCGGGAATTCTTGCAGCGGTCTCCCTTGTCGTCACTGCGGCGGCGTTGCCGAGGACCGCTTCAGAGAGCCGACAGGAAGCGGAACCGGCAATCATCGAACCGATTGCGCCATGGCAGGGGGTGGGAAAAGCCTACCGGATGACCTATGAGGTTGGCGTGCCGGTCAACGTCCTCTGGCGGTTCAAGACCGATTTCGACGGGGAATTCCTTACCAGCAACCGGTATATCGAGAGCCATCGGCTGGTTCATCAGAAGCCTGGCCGAGTGGTGACCGAAAACCGGTATACCTATCAGCCGGGGCTTACCTTTCGATGGGAGACCCTTCTGTTTCCCTCGTCTCGCCGGATGGGATATCGGCTGTTGAATCCGAAAGACTGCCGTCAGCGGTTTCATTTCGGCACCATCCAATTGATACCCCGGGGCGATGGCACCCGCGTCGTACAGACGGCCTGGTTTGACTTCTCCGGCGTATGGCTCTGGTTCCACAATCCCTGGGGGGGAGGCATGACCGCCTTTCTTCGCTACAACGCCCGCTGGGAGCAGGAGACCGCCCTCCGGTTGAAAGATCGGTACGGGGACCCGTGACGTCATGGGGCAAAAACAGCCCATGGAAGCCGCGACAGGCCCCACGGCAACGCCAGGGGGCGGAGGATTGGTTTTCGACCAGACGGGGATTGAACGGTAATCATCGGCCCAGGGCAGCGAGGTCGAGGGTACACCTGGTGCAGCCGGTCGATGTGTCGTCCGGCGTCACAGTGGGAGAACCAACATGCCAACAACCGTGAGTCTCGTACTGGGAGGCGGCGGTGCCCGAGGGCTCGCCCACATCGGGGTCATCGAAGTGGTGAAAGAGCGGGGCTACGACATCCGGTCCATTGTGGGCTGTTCCATGGGCGCACTGATCGGAGGCTTCTACGCTGCGGGGAAATTGGATGACTACCGGTCCTGGGTTGGACAGCTCACGGAGGTGGACGTTCTGCGCTTCCTTGATATTTCCCTGACGGCGCGCTCGGGGTTCATGAAAGGCGATCGGATCATGGACAAACTGAGGGGCCTGATAGGGGATTGTCTCATCGAGGAGTTGCCCATACCGTTTACCGCCGTCGCTACGGACATCGTGAGGCGGCAGCAGGTGTGGATCAACCGCGGCGATCTTTTCGACGCCATTCGCGCATCCATTTCAGTGCCGGGGCTCTTTACCCCCCATATCGTCAACGGGAGGACCCTGGTTGACGGCGGCCTGCTGAACCCTCTCCCCGTAGCCCCGTCCATGTTTCATCAGAACGATTTGACCATTGCCGTAAGCTTGTCCGGGCGTGAAATCAACGCCCCCTTCGGTCCCGATCCCACACCGGAGCCTCCCTCCACATACGGGACGTTCCGGGTACGAATCGAGCGGTTCCTGTCAAGCCTTCAGGAGTCCCTCGGAATCGAGAAAGAAAAACCAGATGAGAAGCAATTGACCCTGTCCGGCGTTTTGCTGGCCATGTTCGATACGATGCAGGCAGCGATCGCCCGCTACCGGCTGGCAGCTTACCCGCCGGACATACTGATCGAAATTCCCTCGAACATCTGCGACACCCACGAGTACTACAAGGCTGGACAACTGATCGATGCGGGGCGGTATTGGGCCGGGAAATTCTTGACCCAGCAGTCCGGGGACGGCTGAACTCGTCAAGGCATCGATGACGGCCGGCAGCCATCGGCGGCCGTGCCCGCCCTTCTGTCGGCTATGATGAAAAAATCGCCCGCGCCCGTTTTTCCAGTTCTTTGGGGGACACCGCTTCGATCTGTTGATTCAAGGCCCAGCGGTAACCGAAGGGGTCCTTGAGGAGCGCCGATCGCATTCCCCAAAAGGTCTCCGTCGGTTCGCTCAGCGACTCGGCGCCCGCCGCTATGGCTTTCTTGTAGGCCCCATCGCAGTCCTCCGTGGCTGCGGAAAATAGGCATGGGGCGGTTGCACCTGGGGGGTATGGCGAAGGCCTGCCATTCCGGCGACGGCATGGGAAACAATTCCTGTGCCCCGAAGGCGTTCGCATAAAAGGTCAATGCGGCTGCCGACTCCCTCACGGTGAGCGATAAGGATACGGTCGGCTTCGGTATCGATTCCATGGGTATCTCCTCTCCCCTTTCGGGTCTTTGGTAACAGGTCGTCGCCTGCGCTCTCTCGGAGGCCTGGCAGCGGGGGGTGAGGACGGTCTATCCCCCCTCATCATCGAAGAGGTCCGGATAGAGCGTCTTGGAACACTCCGGACAAATACTGTGACTGAAAACGGCGTCGGAATGGTCGTGGATATAGGTCTCGATCTGTTTCCAATAGCCCTGATCATCACGAATTTTTTTGCATGAGGTACAAATAGGCAGCAGACCGCTGAGGGTCTTCACCCGGCTGACGGCCTCCTTCAATTCAACGATGAGCGCGTCGTTTTCGATCTGGACCTTCCGTCGATCCTCAATCTCCTTGCTGATATCGTCATTTGCCTTTTGAATCTGGTTTTTCTGTTCGCGCAACCGCCGTCTGAGTGTGGAAACGAACCCGCCGAAGATACAAAACCAGGAAAGCAGAATCCCAAAGATGGCAAAGAGGAAAAGTTCGTATCGGCCCCTAAACCCGTAAGGGTTTCGAACATATGACAAGGCCAGAATGGATGCGTAGAGCCCCATTCCGATGGCTGCCACGAGGAGATATTGACCTCGGGTCAGACGCAGCATACCGAAGCTGAAGGCGGGCACGTAAAACATCAGAACAATCGGTCTCGCGTCAGGCAAGCAGTAGAGGGGCACCATGCCCCAGAAGGCGGAGTAGACGATCTGTTCCCGGGTGAGAGAAGGGTCTGGAAAGCGTAAGTTTTGCTGAGTGACGAATAATAGGAAAAAAACCCCATTGCCGGCAATGCCCAGGCCGATGAAGAGGAGCCATTGGGCCTTGGCCATCTTTCCTAAGCCGAGTTGGGTGATCAACACCGTTGCCAAAGCCACGACGGCATAAGTGGACAGCGCCATGCCAAATCGCTTCAGGCGCAGCCGCTGCTTGCGTTGAAGGGTGTTTCCCTGGGCGTCAATGCCTTTGGGCGCCATGGCAGATAA
Source organism: Desulfobacterales bacterium (assembly GCA_050122915.1). GTDB lineage: Bacteria > Desulfobacterota > Desulfobacteria > Desulfobacterales > UBA5852 > CALNZV01. The sequence continues at coordinate 4,458 of JASFIA010000187.1, forward strand.
CCCGCTGATAATCCTCCGGTCGTCGACCCCGCACGTCTGTTCTGAAAGTCATAAACGCTAATGAATACAATAAGATGGGTCGTTTTCACCGAAAATCAAATTCGTCCGGGGACAGGCGTTCCAGGGCCGATCATTCCAGAGGGAGGAACAGGCAGGTGAAAGACTTATGCGGCGAATCGGCCCGCGGTCTCTTAATTACGCGCCGCTACCGGCCAACGGGGCGTCGGGGTGCTGCACAACAGGCGGGCAACGGGTTCCGGCCACAGATGCCGGGACTTCCGAAGTCCCTCCAGGTGGGCGAACGACGCGGCCCGGAGCCAGCCTGTCACGGCGGCGATTGTCGTTACATCCGGCGTGACGGAATCCGATGCTTAGGCCTCGACGGCATGGCCCATATCCGGGTTCCCACCCGTTTTCTCCCCAATGGAACCCCGCCGATCGATAAATCCCCCTTCAATTGGGGGCATTCTCTCATGGCGTTCTCTTGCAGCGCATCGCCTTACTGCCGAAACCCCAAACGATGGCGGCTTCTCTACCATGTTCCCAGAGGGATTCATTGCGTCCCTGGTAGCGACTTCCACTGGCTGATTTTTCCATGAACATGAGGGATACCTGATCCCCCCGCTCAGCGATCAGGGTCGGCGGATCGGTCTCAAAAAAGAAGGCGACCACCTCGTTTCTCGAATCGCCATCGCAGCTGTAGGTAATCGGGCCGTTGCCATCGACCAGGCGGTACCGGGCCTGAAGTTCGGCGATACGGTAGCGGTAGCTGCTTTCGACGCACTGTCTCGGCGCCTCGCTTTTCCAGCAGTCGTTTCGCCCCTTGATCCATCCGCGCTGTTCGGCCTTGAGCAGCGGCGGACGTTCGTTGACTGCTTTTTGGGATGCCGCCGCGTATACGTCGGCAAGGTTGCGGTCGAGGGCGGCAAGGTCGCTGTTCTTGCAAATCATCTCCTCGATGCTGCCCGACGTTGCTTCGGTGCAGTCGAAGGAAGGAGATTGCGCCATGGTCACAGGCGCCCACAACCACCAGCAAGCAGCAGCCAAAACCGTCGAAACCGACGCTTTATTGAAAACAGACTTCATCAGTGATTTTCCGATGGCTGAACCGTTACTGCATCTCGTTAACCATTAAGGTATGCCAGCGCAAAAAAAGCGTCAATGGGCCGGACTGCGTCGTCTTGAGCAATGGCTTTTCGCTTAGGACCGGCGAAGAGCCAATGGATGTCCGCCGCATGGGTGTCTCAGCCATC
>JASFIA010000188.1:0-5699 GCA_050122915.1 Desulfobacterales bacterium
AATTCGGCGGAGGTCCCGTAATAATATCCGTGCACCTTGGCCCATTCCGCCCAGCGGTTCCCGGCGATACCGTCGCGGAAGGAGGGCTCGTCCACAAAAAAATAATCGACCCCGTCCTTTTCTCCGTGCCGCGGGGGGCGGGTTGTCGCCGACACCGAATAGGCCAGTCCGGAAACACGGCTCAGCAAGTGGCGGCAGAGGGTCGATTTCCCTGCTCCCGAAGGCGCCGAGAGAATGAACAGGCAGCCCCGCCGACGGCAAGACTCAGGCATCGCCGCCATCTTCCGAATCCTTGGCGCCGTCCTTGATAGCGGTATACCGCTGGGAAATGGTTTCCGCCTGGATAGCGGAAAGGATCACATGATTGCTGTCCACCACGATGATGGATCGGGTCTTTCGACCGTGGGTGGCGTCGATCAGTCGCCTGTCTTTCTTGGCGTCGTCCTTTAGCCGCTTCATTGGAGCCGAATTCGGGGACACGATGGCGATCACCCGATTGGCCACGACGGTTCCTCCAAAACCGATGTTCAACAGCTTCTGTTCCATTAGTTTTTTCCATCCAACGGTTTCCCCCGGACCCGGGCAGCCGGGGAACGGTTGTCACCGTCAGGCGACGTTTTGCACCTGTTCCCGGATTTTTTCAATCACCGATTTGGCTTCAACCACGCTGTGAGCAACCTCGCTCCGGCTGGTTTTCGACCCCATGGTGTTGAATTCTCTGTTGAATTCCTGGAGCAAAAAATTGAGCTTTCGTCCGGGCGCATCCTCGGCGTCCATGACCCCCAGAAAGTGGCTGACATGGCTTCGTGCCCGCACCAGTTCTTCTGATATATCGCTTTTTTCGGCAAGAATCGCCGCCTCCTGAGCGATTCTTGCCGGATCCACGTCGGCGGCGTCTCCAACCAACACGGCCACTCGATCTTCAAGCCGCTTCTGGTAGACGGCCAGCAACCCCTCGGAGAGGGATTCGATCCGGCTCAACAGGGCATCCAATTCCACCATCCGATCCCGGAAATCCGCCTCGAGGGCGCTTCCCTCCTTGGACCGCATGTCGTCAAGCCGATCGAGGGCGTCTGCGACGACAGCCTCCAACAGCGGCCAGCGTGCCTCTGTATCCCTTTCGACCTCGACCGGTCGGATCATGTCGCCGCCGGACAAAATCATCTCCAGGGGAATGTGCCCCTTGAACTGTACCGCGTCACGGAGTTGACTTATGGCTTTTTGGTAAGCACGGGCGCGGACCTCGTCCACTTCGAAACCGCTGACCGCCCCCTGGGGCTCACGGACCTGAATTCGCATTTCAATGCGGCCCCGCTTCACCATTCCTTGGACCTGCTGTTTGATCCGCTCCTCTAAAGGAAGGTAGGCGGAAGGCATCCTCAGATTCAGATCCAGAAAACGGCTGTTGTAGGAACGGATTTCGACGGTGAACTCCAAATCATCCTCCTGGCGGGTGGCCAGGGCATAGGCAGTCATGCTTTTAATCGACATGTCGGTTTCCAGTGGTCCGGCGCCACCGAGGCGGCCACCTCATGGAGAGGTTCAGCGGTCCTGGGGACGCCAATTAATGGAGAAGCCTGATCTCAGATCGGCAAGAAGCTTGTTGCGCGCCTGATGCAGAAACGACTGGATGCGGTCATCGGCATAGTCCGGATAGGTCCAGGGCAGGCTGACAAATGTCCCCTTTTGAAAGATAAGGGTCAAATCCGCATATATCCCTTTGCCGATATAAATGCGATGGGTGAAATTCTTCCCCGATGCCAGGACGAAGCGCTCGGGCAGCAGATAGCCCGGATCGATGTTGACCGACCGCTTCGCGGGGGTTCGGGAAAATCGAATTTCCAGCTGATTGGTTATCTGCTTGATGTCCGGCAGGTGGGCCTGGTCGATGCCGGCATTGAACGACATCATGCGTCGGAAAAGCGGTGCCCCCATTTCCCGCCGGTAGTATTCCGTAAAATCGAACGGCCACCATGGGGAAATCAGATCCGGCTCACCGAATACCGACAGCAGGGCGGTGGCGACCTTTTCGGCCAGAGACCGATCCCCCGAAATCATGCCGATCACCAATTTGGCCGGGGTCGGTGGCGCCGGACGACTCATGGATCTAATGGCTTCGCTTCTTCAATAAGCATGATCGGGATATCGTCCCGGATCTCGTAGAGAAGCCGGCAACTGTCACAGATCAGCCCATCCTCTTTCTCGGTTAGGCGAATATCGCCCTTGCATTTGGGGCATACAAGTATCTCAAGCAATTCTTGACTGACGGCCATGGTCCTTCCTCCGTCTACCTGTCAGCATTCGATGATCAACACCGGAAGATGCAGCTAAAAGCAATTTTAATTAGCAGGATTTTCCCGTTTAGGCAAGCCGCTTGCCTGCTTCGAAACACCCCTGAAGGGTCCGAATTGACACCCCTGCGGCGATTCTCTATAGTCGCGCCCGTTCGAGGTCAACAAAGGGATGGGGGATTGCCGAGACCCCCAGACTAGCCATGGCCCCCGCCACTGCAGGAGACACCATGCCCCATCCATCACCAGTCGCCAGGGTCTCACTGGGGTTATACGACCTTCTCTGGAGGGCTGCCATCCCCCTGCTTCGCTGCCATTCGCGGCTGGCCGATGGGTTCGAGGCAAGATGCGTCGCCAACCATCGGCCCGGCCCCTTCGATCTCTGGATTCATAGTGCCTCGGCAGGGGAAGCCTATCTCGTCTCCACTTTGCTGGAGCATCTCCGGGATCTGCCGGCCCGGATCATCGCCACGACCAATACCCGGCAGGGACATCACATCCTTTCCCGCATCGATCCCGGGCCGCGGAGCGACACTTTCCCGGCCACAGTCGCCGTCGACTTTTTCCCTTTCGACCGCCCCCGCCTCATGGAAACCGTCTGCCGACGATGGCGGCCCCGGCTGATGGTCATACTCGAAACCGAGTTGTGGCCGGGTCTTCTGCACAGCCTCCGCCGGTTTCGGATTCCATCGGTGGTCGTCAATGGCCGATTGACCGCAGCCAGTTTAAAGGCCTATCGACTCTGGCCCGGACTGTGGACGCAACTGGCTCCCCACCGGATCCTCGCCATCACGGACGCCGATGGGGAACGCTTTCGGAGGCTGTTTCCGCAAACCCCGGTCACCGCCATGAACAACATCAAATTCGATCGGATTCGAACCGGCACCAGTGCCGACTCGACCGGCGAAGGCCCGCTGCGGAGTCTCCGAATCCCGGTGCCTTTTATCGTAATGGGCTCGGTCAGAACGGAGGAGGAACCGCCGGTGGCGATGGCCGCCGCCCGCCTTCTGACGCACCGGCGAAAGGCGACGATCGGTATTTTCCCCCGTCATATGAACCGATTGCCGGCCTGGGAGAAGCGTCTGAGTCGAATGGGCATCCGTTGGCAGCGACGCTCCGCTCGACATGAAATTCCTACCGGGACGGTGGTGCTTTGGGACGTCTTTGGAGAACTGCGCCAAGCGTACTCCCTGTCTCAAGCAGCCTTCGTCGGCGGTTCTCTTGCACCCTTGGGAGGACAAAATTTCTTGGAGCCGCTGGCCTGCGGCGTCATACCGGTGATCGGCCCTTCCTGGCACCATTTTGCCTGGGCCGCCCCAGTCCTTTTTGACAGCCGCTTGCTAAGATCGGCCAGGGACTGGCAGGGGGTCTCGGAGGCCCTTCTGCATCTAGCAAGCCATCCTCCGGACCGGCAGTGGGTGAGGGACCGCTTTCGGGACTGCATCCGTCCCTATCAGGGTGGAAGCCGACTGGCCGCGGGAGTCATCCGAGATCTGTGGCACCGACAATCGACCCCCAAGGCCCCTGAAGGATCAACGGCTGTTTAGCCACCGGGGCTCTCACCCTCCCCTGCCCGAATTCGAGGCACGTCGCCTTGACACCCTGGAGCTTTTCTTCCTATTTATAGCGGTTTTTCACCATGGATGGGGACGACGACATGGCATCCGCCCTTCGACTCTATAACGTTCTTATGGCCATAGGGGCATTCAGCGCATCCCCGTGGATCGTTCCCTACGGACTTCTTGTCCCCAAGCGCCGCCGGCACCTGAAAGAGAGGCTGGGGCTCCGCTTGCCCCGCGTCCCGACGACTGCCGTTCCGGTGAAAAGCCCCCTTTGGATCCACGCCCTATCGGTCGGTGAAACGATTTCTGCACTGCCGCTGGTGATGGGCATCCTGGAGCGCTACCCCAATCGACCACTCTTTTTTTCCACATCCACGGCCCGTGGTCGGGACACCGCCGGAAGCCTCTTGTCCAGCCTGCCCGTCACCCATTTTACGGCCCCCTTCGACTTTCCGCCTTTTGCGGTTCATCGGCTGTTTTCACGGCTTCGGCCCGCTTTGGCGGTGGTGGTGGAATCCGACCTGTGGCCGAACTTCCTTGCCGAGGCCCAAAGGCACCGGGTGCCCGTCCTATTGGCCAACGCCCGGATGTCGGACCGATCTTTCGCGCGGTTCCGCCGGTTTCGGGTGGCCGTCAAAACGCTGTTGTCCCCCTTGTCCGGAATTGGTGCCCAGAGCCGGATCGATGTCGAACGGTATGTCGACCTGGGCGTCCCCAGGGATAGGATAACCCTCACCGGAAATCTCAAATTTGATGGGCAGGCCGGTCGCGTGTCCGACGATGTTCTCAACATGATCCGGCATCGCTTGGCCCTTCTGCCCGACCAGGCGACTATCGTGGCCGGAAGCACTCACCCCGGAGAAGAACAAATCATCGCCCGGATCGCCTCGCAGTTGCTGACGGAAGGATTTCCCCTGAAACTGATCCTTGTTCCCCGGCACCCGGAGCGGGCCGCGGATGCCCGTCGGGCCCTTGCCAGGGAGGGTATCGGTAGTCGCCAATGGTCCAGCCTCGATGACCGCCATACCGCCGAGGCGGCCGACGCGGTGGTCGTCGACCGAATCGGTCTTTTGGCCAAACTCTATGCCGTTGCCGATCTGGCCATCGTGGGAGGCAGTCTGATCGACACGCCCCGGACCGGCGGCCACAACCCCCTGGAGCCCGCCGCCTTCGGCAAGCCTGTCCTGGCCGGCCCAAATATGAAGAATTTCAAATCGATCGCCGAGGGAATGCTGGCGGGAGGGGGGCTCGTCCGGATCGATGGCCCTCGGGAACTGCTGTCGGTGTGCCGATGGCTGCTTTCCGACACGCAGGCCGCGGCCCGCCAAGGGCGGAAGGCTCGTCGATTTCTTGATGACAACCGCGGCGCCGTCCAAAAAACCCTGGCCCTGCTGGCGTCACATGTCGAGGAGGACGGTCCGAGCCACCTTATGAAAAGGCATCGGGAGAGGCAATGACACCACCAACACCCTTTCCATACCGGTGGGCAGAAGGCGCTCTGGGGCTTGGGTTTTCTCTGGCCGGGCGCCTGCCCTGGAAAATCTCAAAGGCCGCTGCTGCCACTATCGGCTCTCTCTGGTATGCCCTGGATTTCCATCACCGGCGCATTGCCGTCGCCAATATGGAAAAGGCCTTCGGGGAGGGGTTTTCGGAATCCAGGCGGCGGGCTCTGGTCAGAAAGGTATTTGAGAATCTCGTATTAATGGTGTTCGAAATCGGTCGGGTGTGGCGAATGGGGCCCGAGGACATCGGCCGTCACATCCGGGTCGACGGAATGGAGCGGATGTCGGCAGCCATCGACCAGGGGAAAGGGGTGATCGCCATCACCGGCCACACCGGTAACTGG
>JASFIA010000189.1:0-5675 GCA_050122915.1 Desulfobacterales bacterium
CTGGACGATCCGGTACTGGGCATCGCTTCTGAGGCCCGCTATTTTCTTGTCCGACACCACTTCGATAAACTTGCGGTTTTCGAAGTGGATCAGAATGCCATCGACCGCCTGATCGCGGTCCATGATGAGGGACTCGGAAAGGCGGGCGTTCTGATCCACCAGGTAGGTTAAAATGGTGTCGACACGAAAGGTGAGGATGGTCTTGGGAATGATTTCCTTGGACCCAGCCAGGAGCGCTCCGGCGACCAGAGCCTGAGGCGTGATTACCGCGGCCTTCTCGATGGCCGTCAGCATGCGGTAGCCCAGATCCCTGCACATGAGGTTCTGCTGCTTGGAGGTCATCTCGGCGACGGGAGCGCCGTACTCCGCCTCCAGGGCCCGGACCGGGATCGGCTCCCCGAAATGGAGATAGATCTTTCCATAACGGCTGCGGAGCAGTCGACGGGCTTTCAAGAGGCTCCAGAAGCTTTCCGGGGTTTTTTGGCCGCCCTCTATTTCATGAACGTAAGCCCCCTCCTCGGGCACCCGGTCGTAGCCGATATAAACCGGAACGAAGCTCATTTCCTCGCAGGCGCCGGCTCTGTATGCGTTGAGCAACATGGACAGCGCACCCAACTGGGGCGGCAACAGTTTGCCACTGCGGCTTCGGGTACCTTCGATAAAAAATTCGATATTGTACCCTTCCTCCAGCAGTTTATAGAGGTAGTCGGCAAGGATTTTTGTGTAAAGGACGGCCCCGGAGAGCGAACGCCTTACGAAGAAAGCGCCGGTTCGACGCAGCATGAGTCCAACCGGCCAAAAAGATAGATTTTCACCCGCAAAAACCAGAGGAACGGGCATGTTGTTGGCATAGAGGAGGTAGGAGATGATCAGATAGTCGATATGGCTCTTGTGGCAGGGAACCAGTATCAAAGGTCCGCGTCTGGACAATCGTCTCGCATTTTTGATGCCATCTTCATTGACATCAACTTCTTCGAACATCCTTTCGGCAAACCAGCCCACCCCGATATAAGCCCATTTCAGAAATGCGGGGCTTGGTCTGGCCGCGATTTCGTCGATAATTTTCCGTCCTTCACGATGGATGTCGTACACCGGCACATTGCGTCGCTTGGCGTATTTGTCCATGAAGTCCACCAGACGGTCACCGGTAAGGATGGACTGATTGAGTTCTTCGCTGGATTTTCTGACGGGGCCGGTGATGCTCTGTCGGTGTCGATTGATCTGGGAGAGGAGCTTGCTGCGAAGAACCAGCGCCAATTGCTCCGGGCTTCGACCCTGGTTCACAGGGTGTTCGATGAAATCCTTAAGGAACAGGGGCTCTGAGGTCTCAATGAAAATGCGACTGGGGTTTTTCAGCAGTGTGTAGAGTTTCCGGATCCTGCCGGGACGCTGCTCCGATCCGAATAGAATGTCCGTCAGGCTCGGAAATGCGGGCTGGGGATGCCGGCCGAAAAAAAAGAGCTGGGGGGCGAGGACGATCGATTGGTCGGTCTGCAGTTGCATATCGATGAGGTACTGCAGGGGATCGGTTTTTTCCTGGATGAAACGGCGGTAGAAGTCCTGCTTTTCGGCAAGGGACAGCAGGGCGGTTCTGCCGTTCAAGAGTTCCCTGCGGATATAGCCGCCAGTGTAAGGATCCGGCAATTTTCGGTGGATTCGGAAATAATCCAGACGAGCCAAAGTGATGCGGAGAAGTCGTCGAATGGGCTGAAACCAGAGCACCCGGTAGTCGAAACCGATCTGGGGAAAGGGCAGTTTTTCCATCCGGTAGCGGGTGTAGTAAAAAAAATATTCAAACCGGCTCTTGTACTTTGTCACATAGACGATGATGGCATCCGGGGGGAGCCCCCTGATAATCCCCGTCTGCTCGTCGCTAAGCTTAATGCCGGAAAAGAACAGTCGAAGAAGCAGGAAGGTCAGGCGACCGATCCGGTTCGGCAGATACAGGGCATAGTGGTCGTGGGTGTGACCCAAGTAGCCGTAAAACCACGCTTTGAGCCTGTGAAAACGGTTTGTGGATGCCATGCCATGACCGCCATTTCCAAAGAAGTGAGGAGGGGTGAGACTGTGGGTTGCCGTCCCAGTCGGCTTACATTTCAATTCGATGGAAAACATATCACAATCGTGTTGGATGCGCTATCCGCCAGGGCTCCTCACCGCCAATGGAGGGTGTGACGGCGGATCCCCGTCCGCGGTCACAAATTCCTCCCAAGGGGAACCCCGGCCGTTGCCATCCCCCATTCCCCAGGTTGATTGAAAAAAGCCAAGAATATGGTATGCTTCCATTGTTGCCGTTGGGACTTTCCCATTGGCTGTCAGGACGATGCATCACGGAAAACCGACCCATCGAACACGGGGTGGACAAGGTGAAATCAAAGCCGATACAGACGGGTTCGGCGTCGACCGCCGGTCCAGCCGGAAAAGTTCCCGCCATCGACGAGCCGATCCAGAGCCCCCTTGCCGAAAAGGCCCGCACATTTCAATCGCTATTTAAGCTCTCTTTGCTGATGAGCGGCGATCGCAGCCTGGAGGACAATCTCCTCCGGGTGGTTGACAATTGCCGGCAACTGGCCGGCACTGAAATGGCCATGATCGCCTTAAAGGAAGTCGGCACCGATGAGATGGCTTTCCGCAGTTCGGTGGGAGTGAGGACCGAAGCGTTTCGGAGCCTGAGATTCCCCATAAAGGGGAGCATCGGCGGGCAGGTGTTCGAGGCCCGCGAGGCCAGGGCGGTCCTCAGCTATGAAATGGAAACCGGGTTGTCGTCGCCGATTCTTGACGTGGTGCTCGCCGAAGGTCTCGTGTCGGGCATCGTCGCACCGGTGCAGATGGGGGATATGATCCTCGGTGCTCTCTATGCCTTTGACCGGCGTCGGAGAACTTTCAGCCCTGACGCGGTCGAAACCCTGTCTCTCATCGGGAACATGGCCGCAGTGGAAATCCATCGCCAGATGGTCCGGGGGGATCTGGACCGCTTCCGGTTCGAACTCGAAAAACGGGTTAAGAACCGCACATCCCGGTTGTCCGAAACCAATGCGCTGCTCCGCAGGGAGATCATGGAGCGAGAAAAGGCCGAGATCGCCCTGCGACAGAGTGAAGAGCGGTTCCGGGAGATGACGGCCCACATCCGAGAGGTGTTCTGGCTCTTCGACCGGGACAGCCGTCGAGTGACCTATGTGTCACCGGCTTATGAAAGCATTTGGGGACGGTCCATCAGCAGCCTGTATCACCGTTATGAAGAGTGGCTGGATAGTGTTTATCCGGATGATCGTGAGGAGGCGGCAGCGTCCTTCAATCGCCTCCTTTCGGCCGGTGGGGGCGAAGCGTGGGAATACCGGATCGTGCGTCCGGACGGCGACGTGCGATGGATCTCGGATCGAGGCTTTCCGATCCGGGACGACACCGGCAAGGTGATCAGGGTCGCCGGCATTGCAGAGGACATCACCGACCGCAAGATCGAAGAGGCGGAAAACAAAAAGCGTCGGAATCTGGTGGAGTCGGTTCTTTACCACGCTCCGGATGCCATCGTCACCTTGGATGATCGGCATCGGGTTCTGGGCTGGAACCCGGGCGCCGAGCGGATGTTCGGCTATGCCCTTGAGGAGGCGCTCGGAAAAAATCTGGACGATCTCGTCTCCAGGGAGGAGATGTATGAAGAGGCCTGCCGCAACACCCAAAAGGTCCTTTCGGGGAAGCGGATCGACGCCTTCGAGACCGTTCGTTATCGAAAAGATGGCACACCGATTCAGGTGATCGCATCCGGTTCTCCGATCATGGGCGACGACGGCCTTACCGGGGTGGTGGCGGTCTACACGGACATCTCACAGCTAAAGGCGGCAGAGCAGGCCCTGCGGGAGAGTGAAGAGCAGTTGCGGGCCATTTTCCACACCATCCCCGATCCGGTCACCTTGGTGCGGCTCGAAGATGAGCGCTTCGTCGACGTGAATGATGCCTTCCTCCGGTTGACCGGCTACACGAGGGAAGAGGTCGTGGGGCGACCGCCTTCGGCACTGAACCTGTGGCAGGATTCTGCCGAGCGCCGGCGGGTTGTGGACGACCTTATAAAAAAGGGAGATGTCGGCAACGTCGAGGCTCGAATGCTACTGAAGGACGGGTCGGTCGTGCTTGGGCTCTTGAGTGCACGACTGCTCGGCCTAAACGGTATTCCCCACTATATCACGATCACCCGAGACATCACCGGCCTCAAAGCGGCCCAGGCCGAGAAGGAAAAGCTCGAGCTCCAGCTTCGACAGGCCCAAAAGATGGAGGCCGTTGGGACCCTTGCGGGAGGAATCGCCCATGATTTCAATAATCTTCTTATGGGCATTCAGGGCCGCAGTTCTCTGATGCTGGCGGATATATCCCCTGATCATCCCTTCAACGAGCACCTCGCGGGTATCGAAGCCTATGTCAAGCGGGCGGCCGATCTCACCAAACAACTTCTGGGTTTTGCTAGGGGCGGCAAGTACGAGGCAAAACCCCTCAACCCAAATGAACTGGTTGCCGTCGGTTTGAGCCTCTTTGGGAGAACCCACAAAGAGATCTCGATCCAAGCCGACTACCAGAAGCATGTATGGACGGTGGAGGCCGACCGCAGGCAGATCGAACAGCTCCTGCTCAATTTGTACCTGAATGCGTGGCAGGCCATGCCCGGCGGGGGCAGCATGGTGGTCAAGACCCGAAACGTGAGCCTCGGGGAGATCGACGTGAAACCTTACGGGCTTTCGGCCGGCCCATACGTTCAGCTATCCGTGATCGATACCGGTGTCGGCATGGACGCTGGCACCCAGGAGCGCATCTTCGATCCCTTTTTCACCACCAAGCAGATGGGGGGGGGATCCGGTCTGGGGCTGGCTTCGGCCTACGGCATCGCAAAGAATCACGGCGGGTTCATCACGGTCACGAGCGAAATGGGCAAGGGGAGCACCTTCAATGTCTACCTGCCTGCCTCGGAACATACCCCCGTCAGCAAACCCCATCGACAGACCGCTTTGGTCCCCGGATCGGAAACCATTCTCTTGGTCGACGATGAACGGATGATCTTGGAAGTGGGAAGACTCATGCTGGAGAGGCTGGGCTACCAGGTGTTGACAGCCAATGGCGGCAGAGAGGCGCTGGACCGCTACGATCAGGACGGTCATCGGATCTCTCTGGTAATACTGGACATGATCATGCCCGAAATGGGCGGGGAGGAAACCTTCGACCGACTGAAGGCAAAAAATCCAAATGTGGCAGTGCTGTTGTCGAGCGGCTACAGCATCGAGGGGCAGGCGTCCGACATCATCCAAAAGGGCTGCCGCGGCTTCATCCAAAAGCCTTTCAACATGGAAGCACTCTCCAACCGGCTGAGAGCGGTATTCGAGGGCTGACCCGCAACCGGACTCCATCGGGTGGCGCCTCTCGGCAATGGGCCGCCTGCCGGGAAGGCATGGGACCGGCGCGGCCCCTATGGAAGGAGGGTCCGCGCGCCTTGATGACTGCGGTTCATGGGATTGGAAGGGGGGCGTTTTTCCCTTTGCGCCTGTCCGGGGGGGCGACGGCGCCCTCTCCGTCCTGCTTCAGACTGATGAGGGTCCATCCCTTGGTCGGTTCCGGCGGTCCCTCAACCGTAAATACATGGATATCCCCCCTAGGATCGATGGCAAATAGGGGAATAAGCGCTCCGTTGGATGTCC
>JASFIA010000190.1:0-5656 GCA_050122915.1 Desulfobacterales bacterium
CATGTTGTATTTTGTATTCAAAATTCAATTAGAGGTCTTACCCCAAAATGTCAAGGGATTTTTAACCCGGGACGGCGGCAGTGTTCCTAGTTATTTATCGTTGTGGATGGTCTTGACGCCACGGGGAAATGAATGGAGACAGGCGGGGCTACTGAAAGATGAACACGCTTCGAAAGCCCCGCTGGTTGATTGACCCATGGGGTGGGGGGTGGACGGAATGGAAGCGACAGCAACGGGAATTGCCCTGTGCCGGCACCGACAGCGCCCGACGGCAGAAGGCACTCGATCCTCAGGGAATGCTGATCTCCCTGCTGTCCGAACACTGTCCCTTCACTTGCCTCAGATTGGCCATCAGATTCACCTCGGTATCGTAGTCTCCGGTGGCGTAGGCATAGTGGATGGTATCGTGGGGCAGATTGACATAGACCCGCTCCCCGACCTTTACCCACCGCTTATGGGTAATTGCGCCTTTGACGCCGTTCTCATCGGTGCTGTAAACCACAACAAAGACGTCCTCAGTTGCCGTTATGTAGCAATTGTTCTGCATTTGCGCCACTGAATGGCTCGGCATCGTCCAGGCCAGGGCAAGCAGGCACATCGCACCCATCGCATGTTTCAGCATTGTCGATCCTCCTGTCGTTGAATTGGAAGCCTTCTCTGTGAGTCATGTCCAAGATCCACATTTCCCTCCATCCTGTCAACCTGTGGGTCCGCTAGCGACCAACACGGCTTGCGGCGGCAGGCCAAGTTCGAAACACGGCCCTATAGGGGGTTGCCCCTATGAAAAAACGTCCCCGGATCTGTCAGAAGGAGTGAATCACTGCAAGAAGGACCGGCAGCACCACCACCAAGGCTGCAGTGGTGAAGAACCAGCAGGCATTGGCCAAATCGAGATCCAGGTCGTAGATCGAGGGGGGAATCAGGGCGTTGAAGGCCACCGGCATGGAGGAGAGAATCATGACAACTTTGAGGGGCATCCCCCCCTCGAGGGTTCCGTAACCGATGGACCAGGCGGCGGCGGTGGCGGTGAGGGGAACGAAGACAAATTTGATGAGGGCGATGGCGGCGCACTCCCGAAGGTAAAGGCGCACTTTGCCGAACCGCATTGCCAAACCGATGGAGACGAGAAGAAGCCCCGTGCCAAGGGGGATGAAGACGGCGTTGATCCACCTGAAACCCTCGGGACGACCCACTCCGGATAGGTTGAGGACTCCGCCCAAAAGGATGCTAGACAGGGCTACCAGGATAAACGGATCCGTCGCCATGGCTTTCAATCGCGTGGCCGCCGAGTCATGAGTGCCATCTGCGGTGCTGAAGTATTTGGCGATGGGGAAGCCCACCGAGTAGTAGATCACCTCTTCGAAGAGCTTGTAGATCGGCACCAGGGCAAACCCCGCCTCCCCCAAATACAGATAGCAGACGAGAGCCCCGATGGAGCCGATATTGGTGAAGGAGCCGCAGGGAATCAGCGCTCCCGTTTTACGGGGTTCCAACCGGTAGAATCTGGCCGCCGCCATGGCGAGGAGCCCTCCGAGGACAAGGGCAGTGGCACAAATGACCGGCAGGGCGGCAATGGAGACAGATCTGACGTCAACGATCCAGATCGCCCCCATCACCGTCACGGGAAGCACGAAGAGAAGGGCCGATTTCTGAAGACCCTTTCGAAGGGCATCCAGGGTCATCGGAAGCCGTATCACCCGCCGGTGCTCCAGCTGCTGGATCAGGTAGCCGGTAAAAAGACCGGAGCCGATGATAGCGAAGGAGAAAAGCAGTTTGTTCACCGCTGGGGATGTATCCTTTCCGATTGTTTTCCAGAACCGATGACCGGCTACAAAACCATATCGTCACCGGGGCGTCAATGGCCGAATCGACCGGAGCGGGCGGCGCGACAACTCCGTGAGAGCCGCGCCGACATCCAACCCGTCCTCCCACGGACCCGACGAGATCGGTGTCATGGGGAAAGGCGGGCCATTCAGGGAAACCACGGCAAGAACGCCTTTGGAACCGCCTTGAGCCCGTCCGGCGGGACAATCGGCCTTGAATTCGGTAAGCATCCTTATTAGATTGAAAGACTTGATTCGAACCCCTCGAGGAGGACCCCATGACTAATTTCAAGACCTTTGACCCACCTCCGAAATGGTCCACGCCCCACTGGGACCGCCGTCGCTTTCTGAAAACAGGGGGTGGTGCGGTACTGTGGATGGCAGCCCTCGGCACCGGTTTATCCCTTCCACGCCTCTCGGCAGCCGCTCCCCCTCCCGATATCGCCATAGCCATCGGGGAAAAGAAGGCCGCCGTCAGGGCTGCGGTGGCGGAGCTGGGCGGAATGGAAACTTTTGTCAAGCCGGGGCAAAAGGTGGTGATCAAGCCCAACATGAGCTTTTCCGGCGGACCGGACGCGGCGACCAACACCCACCCGGACGTGGTGAAGGAAATTGCGCTCCTGTGCCGAGAGGCCGGGGCCGGGGCGATTCGTGTGCTCGATCATCCCCTTCACCGAAACGAGCTGTGCATTGAAGGGGTGCGAAGTGCCTGTGAGGTCATCGACGACACGGTGGTCGAGAGCCTTTCCCGTAGCCGCTTTTTCAAGCCGGCGGCCATCCCTGACGGTACGATAATGCGGGAGACCGAGGTGATGGCGGATGTGCTGGATGCCGATATCCTCATCGCCGTTCCGGTGGCCAAATCCCACAGCAGCGCCGGCGTGAGCCTATCCATGAAAGGCATGATGGGCCTGATCTGGAACCGAGGCATCATGCACAGCCGCTTTGATCTCCATGAGTCCATTGTCGACCTGGCCACCCTCCTGACCCCCGATCTCGTCATCATCGACGGCAGCCGGGTCCTCAGCACCAACGGGCCTTCCGGACCCGGCAAGGTACTCCGCCCCGACACCATCATCGCATCTGCCGACATGGTTGCCGCCGACGCCACGGCCGTTACCCTCTTCGAGTGGTACGGCCGCCGGATGCCTGCCGAGAAGGTTCGGCACATCCGCATTGCCCACGAGCGCGGGCTGGGCCGCATGGACATTGGAAATCTCGTCACCCGGAAGGTGACCGTCTGATGAACGTCCAGCGCTGGATTCAGGGCCTGGCCCTGGTCCTCTTCGCCGGTCTGATCTGGGAAGCCGCACGGCCGTGGGTGCCAGCGGATCTCTTTCTTCAGCTCGACCCCTCTGCCGCCGCTGCAGCCGGCATCGCCTCCCGACGGTGGGTGGCGGGCCTGGGATGGGCGATGCTTCTCTTGGCGCTCACCGCCCTGCTTGGACGGTTTTTCTGCGGCTATCTCTGCCCTCTTGGAACGACGGTGGACTGCGGGGATTATCTGATTCGCAGAGGCCGGCCCTGTCCGGGGCCCGGGGCTGCCCCGCGCCGCCTCAAATTCGCCGTTCTGGCGGCACTGCTGGGAGCCGCTTCACTGGGGGTTTCTCTCGTTTTTTTCCTATCCCCCATCCCCATGGCCACGCGCCTCTATGGGGTGCTGGTCGTCCCCGTCATTCAGCGCATTTCCGACTGGGGTCTGGCCGCCCTGGGCCCTCTGGCGGATCTCGCAAATCTTCCCGCTCTCGGCTACGCGGAAATTGCATCCTCCCGGTATCTTCACCCGTGGACGACGGCCGTCATAACCGCAGCGGTTCTCGGCCTCGCCGTCAGGGCACCCCGCTTCTGGTGTCGGGCCGTGTGTCCTGCCGGCGCGATCTTTGCGCTGTGCTCCCGCCGCCCCCTCTGGTCCCGCCGGGTTACTGACGACTGCATCGACTGCGGCCTCTGCCAGAGGGCCTGTCCCATGGGTGCGATCGACGATGACCCCCGACCCACCGACAGGGCCGAGTGCATCGTCTGTCGGACCTGTGCCCGTGTGTGCCCGGCAAACGCGGTTTTTTTTGACGCGGGCCTTGCCCCAACGGCCCCGTTTTCGGCAGACCGCCGTCTCTTTATCAGCGGCGGTCTTGCCGGTGCCGCCGCGGCTGCCGTTTCGTGGGTTGGCGCCGAACACCTCCTTTCCGCTGCAGGGCCGGGCCAGATCCTTCCACCGGAATTGATCCGACCGCCCGGAAGCCTCACCGAGCCCAGGTTCCAGTCCCTGTGCATCCGCTGCGGAGCGTGCATGGCGGCCTGCCCCACCAACACCCTTCACCCCCTAAGTGTGGGAACCGGGCCGACAGGGGTTTTCACACCGGTCGTCACCCCCCGTATCGGCCCCTGCGATCCCTATTGCACCCGATGCGGCGAGGTATGCCCTACCGGTGCGATTCGGAATCTGACGGCCGACGAGCGCCTCTGGGCCAAGGTCGGCACCGCTCACATCCTCCGCCAGAAATGCCTGGCCTGGGAGTTCGACCGGAAATGCCTGGTCTGTGATGAGGTCTGCCCCTTCGGTGCGGTATCCCTAAAAACCGTCGAAGGGATCCCTGCTCAGGTGCCTTTCGTGGACGAGCGACGCTGCACGGGATGCGGATTCTGCGAATACCACTGTCCGGTCGCATCGGAAAAAGCGATTCAAGTGGCGCCGATGGAGGCCCTTCGCCTGGATGCAGGATCCTTTGTGGAGCGGGGCCGGGAAGCGGGACTGACCATCGAACTCAAACGCCGCGCATCCGTCACCACAGAAACGCCGGAAGCGACAGGGGCACCCGGCGACCTGCCTCCTGGCTTCTCCGACTGAGGCTCCCGCATCCGGAAGACTCGAAGAGCCGGGTGCCGGCCGCTCCTATCCGCCCCCCCATCCCGGCAGTCGCGATCGAATCCGGCCGAGGATGTGAAACACCTCGTCGATTTTCCACAGTCGCGCCACCGCGAGGAGCAGTCCCAGGAAGCACCCCCCCAAGCAGGCGACGGTTGCCAGATCCCCCGCCAGGCCGGCAGGGTGAAAAACCCGGACAACTCCCCTTCGAATGACCTCGAGGACCATCCCAAGAGGAAGGGACATCACGGCCACCTTGAGATAGAAGCGATAGACCTGGAACCGTTCAGGCGCCGGAAACCGTCGGTTCCACATGACGTAGAGCGCCAGAACCTGAATCATCGCCGAGACGGATATGGCAAGCGCCACCCCTGCAAGACCCATGGTGCGCAGCCCAAGGATATAGACCGGAATGCTTGCTAGAACGGCCGCCGTTCCATACAGGGCCGGGAAAAGGGTATTCTGAGTGGCATAAAACCCCCGGTTGACCACCGTTTGTACGGCGAAGGCCACGGAGCCGACAAGAAGAAACGGAAGCAATCGGGCCGTCATCAGGGTATCGGCCGGCAAAAAATGGCCTCTCTGATAGAGAACGGCAACCACTTCATGGCGGAGCACCATCAGCAGAACCGAAACGGGCATGACCAGGGCAAGGTAGCGGAGGGTGTCGTTGAGCAGACGGTTCATCTCGCCGATTCGGTTCTCGGCCGCCAAGCGAGCCATGAAGGGAAACGACGCCACTCCCGCGGCCTGTCCGAAAAACGCCACCATCATCAGCATGATTCTCATGGCGTACTCGATCCAGGAAATACCGCCGACAGGAAGATAGCTCCCGAAAAATTTTGAGAAAACCTCGGTGGAAAAAGTCATGGTGAGCCCCAGCATGAGGGGCAGTGTCAGGGCCACGTATCGCAGCAGGTCTGGATGGCGGACATCGAAGCGAGGCCGGAACCGGAAGCCGATCTTCCTG
>JASFIA010000191.1:0-5647 GCA_050122915.1 Desulfobacterales bacterium
AAGTGGTCCCGATGACCACATTGGATTCGCCTTCGTCTTCACTGGAAAACTCGATCTTGTTCAACCAAGCGGTGCGATCGGATTCCTGATTGGACGCTGCATCCGGCTTATCGGACACATCTGCCACGGTCTGAGCCAACGGTGTCTCTTCGAGCGGCGCTGCAGCACCGACGCTGATCAACAGGCCGTTGGCGACGGGTTTTGACGTAAACTGGTTCAAGAACGCTTCATGGGTATCCACCACGAGGCGGATTTTACCGGGATAGGACAGGTGGCGTACCGTCTTCACATGGGGGGAATCGACAACGATTTTCTGAAGCCCGGCATAGTCGCTTGAGATCTGATGAATATCAAAGACGATACGCGGTGGATCGCTGATCGTAAACGTTGAGTAGTCTTCGATGGCGCCGTCGGCAAAAAGGCTGATGTCAGTGGCATCGCTGTTTGGATTTGCATCGACGCCTTCCAGTACAGAGGCAACACTCATTGCCGTTGACTCCGGATAGACGATCGGCAATGGAGTTGTCTCGATGGCGGAACCGACCTCAGCGGCGACGATTTCCGTGGCGTCGTTGCCACCGACTTCCGCCTCATCTTTATCTTCGCTTGCATTTGCGCTGAGAATGACCTGATCGGATGTCGCCAGTCCGGCGTCGATGGTCACTGTCATTCCGTCATCGCCGGTTTTGACATCATAGGCGACATCATGTTTGAGAGAAATAAGTATTTTAGCGGTCTTCCCGCTTGCGGACAACTGCGAGGTGCGGATTGATGAAATATACGGATGATCTGGACCGACGGCCGTTTCCGTTTCGATCTCTCCGATAGTGGTTTCAGGGAAGTACAGGGAAATGCTCAAGGGATCGGTTTTCTTGAAATGAGAACACAACAGGCCCGGCCCCCCAGATATCATCAAATCAAATCCCGTATCACTCTCAACCAACTGTAATTGCGTAATTGTTTTGACATCTTCCTTTTGATTGGAACCAACGGCATTTGGCTCATGTTGAGTGCCTGCAGTACTGCATCCCCATCCAATGGCAGCAATGAGTAAAAACAGTAAACAACCTTTTCCGAACCGAGTTAGTGGATAAATGCAAGGACTCATATTCAATAATCTCCAGGGGGTTTCTGAAGTTTCAATTCCTTCTGTTTGACGACTTGGTCTCCAAAGTCATCCTCAAATTCCTGCTCAATGATGACCCGGTCTTTTTGAATCTCGATGACCTTCCCTCTCTCCCTGCCCACGGAAGTGCCAAGCTCAAGCACATACCCTTTGCCGCTGTCTTCTTCAACCAACGCCTTTTTCAGTGCATTCGAGTAAACCACGGCAACCAGTTTCAGTTGCCCTAAATCCAGTCGTTCCAGCGGAGTCCTTGGTCTTTCAGGTTTCTTTTTGGCCTTCTCGATTGTCTTGGTCGGCTGCTCCTGCTCTTCTTTCTGGAACAAGGGACGAAAAGGATCGATCTTACCATCGGGATTATATGGTGCTTTGACAGAAGCAAGCGGATTTCCTGCCGCGATCTGTTCGCCGCCGGTGGGCTGGCCCTGGGAATTGTCTGGGCCGTTATTGCCGGAGGGCCTGGAAGGAATGCTTCGCTTGACCACTTTCTCTTGTACACCGCCTTTCTGCTGGTTGCAGGCAATCAATGCCGACATCAACATCAAGGCAATCAGGCTACAAAGAACTTTGTTGTTTAGTGGATGCATAATCGATATCTTTAGTTTTTCTTTTTGGGGTTGGACTGAGGCTGATTTTCAAGAAACTTGTATGTCACCGCCGTGCAGGAGGTGGTTAAATCATCCTTCGCTGTAACAATCTGAATATCCTTTACATTGACGATTCGCGATAATTTCGCGACCTTGTCAAAGAAAGTGGCGACATTATGGTACCCGCCCGAGACGCGCATGGATACAGGTATCTCAGCATAAAAATTCCTGTTTACGTCGGCCCCTGGCTGAAACAGCATAAACTCCAATCCCGAGTCCTGGCCTGATCTCGAAATACTGGTCAGGAGGTTTGAAATCTCTTCCTTTTCCGGAAGCGATTTCATCACCGATATATATTCTCTTCGCTTCATTTCGAACTGCTTTTGAACTTCCGGCAGTCTGGCAGCATTTTTTTTGGACTTTTTCAACTCCAGCTCCAACTTGTTGTTCTCTGCCCTGAGATTTTTTATATCTTGCCATTTGGGCATGTAGGAAAGCCAAAAAAAGGCGCCAACAATGAGGACGAAGGCTACGATGCAAATCAGAATTCGCTGTGTCTTGGTCAAGCCTTCAATTTGGGCGACCAAATTGTCGATCGAATTGCTTTTCTCGCTGATGGCCATAACTCACTCTTCACGGTTGTTGCTGGTTACTATTGTGCCGGAACCGGTGTTGGCACCGATGAGTATCGATCACAAACGATTAAAAAAGATTTAAGTTTTGTGTTGCGAACGGTTTGCAGCTGAAGGCGCTTTAAGTTGACCTTACTAAAAAAGGGCTTTTCACTATCCTTCAAACCCGGCATGACCTGAAGCCGATCCATGAAATTGGCTACCGTTTGGTTATCCAGGGCAAGGCCGTCCATTTGAATGGAATTGTCACGAATATCCAATCGGGTTATCCACATCCTGTCAGGAACAACCGCTTTGGTCATTTCGTCGAGAATGTACACCGGCTCATACCGATTTTTTTCAAGATCATTGATGATGGAAGTCCGTTGTTCTAAATCCTTCAATTTTTTTTCTAGTTCTGTAATCTCTTTATTTTTTTCTCTATACTTCTCTATTTCCTTTTTTAAATTTTCTACATCCGCTGTCAGAGATTTCTTCTCTGATCCGAGCAAAAAATGTCCGACACTCAACAGGGATAAAACCAGTATGAGCGAAAGAAGAAATATCGAAATTTGGCGCCGAATATTCTCCGCGCGCCTAGCGGCCCTAAACGGCAGTAGGTTTATCCGTATCATTTATCATCCACTCTTCTGATGGAAAGGCCCATGCAGATGGCTGCTTGGGGGGATATTTGATCGATATATGCCGGCTCAAACGCATTGCTGTCGACAACTAGCGCCTGAAATGGATTCACGATCTCGACCTTTGCTGAGGTTTCAGAAGCAAGCAATTGCCTGAATTCGGTAATATTGGCTCCCCCCCCGCTCAGTACGATCCGTGTGATCTGATCTTCCGGATATGTGGAATAGAAAAAATCGAGCGCACGCCGAATTTCCGTACACCAGTCAGAAACGACGGAGGTGATGATGCCATTGAGATCCTCCGTTGAAATCTTATCGGTCTGCTCGCCATATTTTAGGAGTTCAGCTTCCTCAATTGAGCAGCCAATCATCGATGAAATTTTTTGATTGATTTGAGCGCATCCAAGAGCCACGTCTCTCATAAATACAGAAGCGGACTCCTTAATGATATTGAGTGACGTTTTAGCAGCGCCGATATCGATCAAAGCGATATTTTCCATTTCATCGGGATAATTCATCTCAAAAACGTTTTGAAGAGCAAAGGCTTCGACATCGATGATGACCGGATTCAATCCGGCCGTATTAATAAGGTTAATATACTCGTGAACCATATCCTTTTTGGCCGCAACAAGGAATACGCTCATTTGGTTCGGATTGTGCTCGCTTTCCCCCAATATTTGAAAATCTAGGTTAACATCCGAAATATCGAAAGGAATATACTGTTCGGCCTCAAATTGAATGGTTTCTTGAAGTTGTTCTTCTGGCATATTCTGCACATTGATCTTTTTTACTATGACAGAATATCCTCCAATGGACACAGCAACATTGTTTTCTTTAAACCCGTAGGTCTTATAGAGTTGTTTTATTGCTTCAACAACAGCATCGGCGTCATTAATAGAGCCATCTTCAATAGCTCCTGGCGGGATATCAATCATGCCGAAGCGTTTCAGCAATAGGCCCTTCTTGCTTTCTACAACCTCTCCAGCTTTAATGGTCCTTGATCCGATATCCAGGCCCACCAGATGGTTCTTTTTTCCAAAAAGCATAGGATTCTCTTACTCGTTAAAGATTTTATTTTTATCGGAAAGGTTTAACCCAAGAGCAAGCAGGATTTTTCGCTGGGTTTCCATCCGACAAGGAAGACCTTTTTCGATACGGGTGATAGTTATCGGAGACACTTTTGCTTCTCTAGCTAATTCCGCCTTGCTCATCAGCAAGGACTCTCTAATTTTCCTTAATGAATTTTTTCTCATTACAAATCACTTCTTTTCAGGATCATTAAGAGTATTTTGCAAACGATCAGGCGGGAAAAGGTTTCCCCCCCTATACCTCGTATCTCAAGCATGTCAAGCGATTTGTCCTATAACTTACCTCTAATTATACTAATTTGCGCTATATTGTATATTAAGGTATCATTAATTACAATATCTTGTAGCGACTCATGAATTCGATCAAATATGCCTGGGCTGGCGGCTAACCACCCTTCCAGCACATATTGTTTCGTCAACAAGTGTGGAAAAGTTTAGCAAGTTCATTGAAAATGTTTTGACTGCTGCTCGGGGGGGATCCGGACGCCCATCGGGGGATATGGCTCTTTCTCGCATTCAGCATCGGAAGAAAACGGGGCTGCTTTCGTCTGGAGTCGACGGGCGCGTCGAGGACCTGATGGGGGTCGATATCCAGTATGCCATCAATCATCGAACAGAAGCCCGTGTTGTTTTCAGCATTCACTATCGCTTTAGAAGACTTGAAGAGGAATCCTTTTTACACTATGGGAATAATCCTGGGGCAAGACAAGCGGCGCCTGTCTTGCCCTCAGCTTGAGCTCGGAGCAAGGCATCGACCCACAGCAGCGCCATTGCGACTTAGCCAGGGCCTCGATGAGGGGCCTATGAATGGGTTGTGGAGGCACCCTGCCGGCCTGCGGGCTCCAAAGGCTTGAGGGCGCACTTAAACCTCGGGGAAAGGAGTCGTCGGGTCGGACCCGATGATCGTGTTCCGGGGAATACTTTTCACGGGGCGCGAATGATCGGTTCGCCCCATTAAAAAGAACCTAAGAAAATGGAAAAACCCACTCTTCCCAGCGATGAAAGGGTTAAACCCTTTCGACTCGTCAAGTATTTCACCTTCTCCAGTCTTATCGTACTGTTTGCTGGAGCTTTGGTTCTTTCTTTGCTCAATACCCACTGGGCTCGACGGATGCAATTAAATAAAAATCAAGATTATGCCCAGTTGCTTATCGAAAATTTGAACCATCAAATTTTTCTTCAATTTATCTTACCCACCATCATAAAGCAGGGAAAAATCCAACTGCGAGAGAAGGAACAATACGATGTATTGGATCAAGTGGTCCGAACGACAATGCACGGTTTTAAGGTCGACCAAGTAAATATTTACGATTTAAACAATACGATTTCCTATAGCCTCGATGCATCATTGGTGGGTAGAGAAAACGCTGGCGGCAACCATTATTTTTCTGCCCTCAAAGGCGAACGGGTTACCAAAATCGATGAGCAAGGCTCTTTTCTTCAACTTTTCTTGGGTTTTCCCAAACAAAGTCAAATGGTTACCTATTCCCCGCTCCGCGCAGAAAAGCCCTTATCCCGAATTCCAGGACCCGTTTTGGGTGTTGTCGAATTGGTCCAAGATCTATCAACCGAATATCAGTCTGTTTATCGCTTCCAG
>JASFIA010000192.1:0-5645 GCA_050122915.1 Desulfobacterales bacterium
CCGGCAGACGTTTTTGGCGATTCCCAAATAACGCGTATCCTGGTTAATGAAGCCGAAACTGATAGGGGCGCTTCCCCTGCAGCGTCGATGCTTTCGGTGGTCATCGGTCATCAATCATATTCCTTTCACCACCAATCTACTCAGGAGACCGTTATTGTCAATGCTGTGTTTATCTATTGTCTAAGGTTGCAATGTCGTGATCGGCTTTGAGGATGAACCCCACCCAGGAGTCGATGTAAAGATTCGCGGAGTATTGACCGACGGTCCATTCATTGACTAAAATCGTTCAACTGAAACGGAAATGGCTGGTGACCCGTGATCAGAACAAGGGATCTCGGTTCCGGAGAGGAAAACTCGGGAGGACGCGAAGATGGTTGACGTATTGACGGTGCTTTGCCCCAGGTGCAAGCATCCGGTCGAGTTTATCAGGAAAGGCAGCGAATGCGCCACGGCGAGTTACGAATTGGGAGATTGCCCGGTGTCGGTCCTGGAAGATGTCATTTGGGATGAGGAGCCCTGCAACCAATGCGGGGCCGTCATCGGCTTTGGCATCCATAATGGCCTGGGCGCCCGGGTTACCAATCATATGGCCGTTTGGTAGGCTTGCGGCGACGATTCGCGTGACTTACCGGTTGCCGAAAGCCGATGGCGCTGCCGCGACACGCCCCACAACCCCCCGTTTCAGTTGACCGCTCATATATCGGCCGCCCTTGTCAAGGGGAACGCTGCGGATGGTGCGGCGTCTTTTCCCTTTGGGCCTCGGGTCTATTTTCCTTCCCTGAATGCCTTGGGCCCTTTTCCTGGGAGGCCTCATCCCGACGGATCGGTTCCAGGCCGGGTGACGGACCGATTTCCCCAAACTATTCTTCAACCACTATGGCGCCGGGGGCGCATTCCTGAGCCGCCTGCAACACCAGCGACTCCAGGTCTTCCGGCACCTCATCCACAGTTACTCGAGAGAGCATTTGGTCTTCGTCGTATTCGAATACCTTCGGGCACACCTTGCTACAGTTGCGGTCGCCCATGCACAAATCATAGTCGATCTTGACTTTCATGGCCTCTCTCCTCGTCATCGTGAAGGAATTGGATTTATTTTTGTGATCTTGACCCGGGGGCCCCTGTGCGTGAATCGAAAGGCAGCATAAAGGAAGTGCCGGGTTCGCGCAAGGGTTTCCGGATTCGAACCCGGGGCCTTTCACCCCGAGGCTGGGTCCGTGGGGCAGTCGGTATTCGTGCCGCCCCTGGCGTCAGGGAAATCAGGGGGCCAATGCCCGGGACAGTCTGCAAGGGACCGTTCCAAGGCTGGGGTGTCTCCGCCCCGGGAAGGTTTCCCTTGATCTTATGGAGCAGCGGTCTTAGTTAGTGCTAGTGGATAAGAAAGACCCAAAACCCGAAACCCATAGGCGGCTTTAAGTATGAATGCCAAACATCCCTATCCCTCGAAACCCGACACCGTTTACTTTTTCGGTACTTGTCTGGTCGACGCCATGTACCCGGATGCCGGCATGGCCGCCATTCGGCTGCTGAAGGCCGAAGGGGTCGACGTGGTTTTTCCCCCTGGCCAGTCCTGCTGTGGTCAGCCTGCCTACAATTCGGGATTCCCGGATGAGGCCCGGCAGGTGGCCCGAAAACAGATGGCCGTCTTCGACAAGGACTACCCCGTCGTAGTGCCGTCGGGATCCTGTGCCGGCATGATGAGGCACCACTATCCGTATCTGTTTGCGGGCCAGCCCGAATGGGAGGAGGCCCGTCGGTTTTCTGCACGGATTTTTGAATGGACGGAGTTTATGGTGCACGTCATGGCCGTGAGCCTCAAAGACCGGGGCCGGCCGATATCGGTGACTTGGCATTCCTCCTGCCATGCCAAACGGGAGATGCAGGTTACCGAAGACTCCAAATCACTGATTCGCCAACTCGACCGGGTTGAACTCGTCGAATTGGAGCGTGAGGACGAATGCTGTGGGTTCGGAGGGACTTTTTCGGTAAAACAGCCCGCCATCTCGGCCGCTATGGTAGCGGACAAGATCGCCGACATCCGATTGACCGGCGCCCGACGCGTTATCTCCGGTGACTGCGGCTGTCTGATGAACATCACAGGTGCCCTCGAGTATCGGAGAATTCCCATAAGGGGACAGCACATCGCCGAGTTTATCTGGGAGCGAACCCATGCATAATCCGACCGGCTTCAACTTCAAAAGCAACATCGCCAAAGCCCTCTCCGATTCCCAACTGCGGCGCAATCTGAAGTCGGCCATGGACGGGCTGATTGCCAAACGAAAGGCGGTCTTTTCGGACCCGGATGAGTTGGCCGCACTTCGGGCCCTGGGCAGCGAGATCAAGCGGCGCGCCCTCAGCCGCCTCCCGGACCTCTTGGAGCAGCTCGAAGCCAATTGCACGGCCAACGGCATCCAAGTGCACTGGGCGGAGACGGTCGAGGAGGCCAATCGGGTGGTTCTGTCCATCATGAAGAGGCACCAGGCCACCCGCCTCGTTAAGGGCAAATCCATGGTATCCGAAGAGATGGGGCTCAACCACTTCCTGGAAGCCCAGAACGCTGAGGCCATCGAAACCGATCTTGGAGAGTTCATCATTCAGCTGGCGGGGGAACCGCCATCCCATATCATCGTTCCTGCCGTTCACAAAAACAAAGATCAGATTGCCCGTATCTTCCACGAAAAGATCCCGGGCACCCCCTACACCGAGGTTGTGGAGGAGTTGAACGCCATTGCCCGCAAGACCCTAAGACAGAAATTTTTCGACGGGCAGGTGGGCTTGAGCGGCGTGAACATTGCCGTAGCAGAGACGGGCACCCTGTGTCTGGTGGAAAATGAAGGAAACGGCCGAATGTGTACGACGGTGCCTCCGGTTCATATTGCCGTCATGGGGCTTGAAAAGGTGGTGGAGCGCCTCGAGGAGGTTCCGCCCCTGCTGCGGCTGCTGACCGGATCGGCGACCGGCCAGCTCATTACCACTTATGTCAACATGATCACCTCTCCCCGCCGCCGGGGGGAGAAGGATGGCCCGGAGGAGGTGCATCTGCTTATCCTCGACAACGGGCGCTCCGACATTCTTGCCGACCCGGAGCTGCGACAAACCCTTCAGTGCATTCGATGCGGCACCTGCCTGAACCACTGTCCGGTGTATGTCCGGATCGGAGGCCATGCCTACGGGTTTGTATACCCCGGTCCAATCGGCGAGGTGTTGACCCCCCAGATCGAAGGGCTTGAGAAGGCCGGGGCGTTGGCCACGGCGTCCAGCCTGTGCCAGGCATGCGGGGATGTCTGCCCGGTAAAGATCCCCCTGCCTGACCTGATCCGTCGAATGCGGACCGAGAGCTACGAGCGGGGCCCGTCAGGGCGGGTGCGCGGCCATGGATACAAGAAAAATGTTATCGAGACGATGACGTGGAAGGCCTGGGCCCTGTTGAACTCCTCTCCCGGTCTCAATGCCATCAACAACGCCTTGCTCGGGAGAATCGGCCATTTGCTCCCGCGGTTTGGGCCTTTGCTGGCGTGGACTTCCGCCCGGTCAGCGCCTCGGTTTGCCCCGAAGAGCCTCCATGTCATGGCCAAAGAGGAGGGACTGCCCCGTGAGTAGCCCATCCCGAGAGAAGATCCTTAAACGCCTGCGCCGATCACTGGGGTCTTCACCCGCCGAGCCGCCCTCGGTCTGTATGCCCATCGCTTCGCTGTCGATTGATGACCGGATCGCGCGCTTGAAAACCTGTATGGAGGCCATCCGTAGCGAGGTTCACGTGGTAGGGGAAGAAGAATGGGTCGGGCTGTTGAAATCCATTCTTGACAAGCGGGGCGTCAAATCCCTTCTCTACGGCGAGGGGACCTGGATCGACGATAGTCTGAAGGATGCCTGGGAAGCGGGAGACCCGGATCTGCTGCCCCACCGCATCCCCTTTGCCGGTCCCATCGAAGGGATCAAGGAAACCCTCTTCGACATCGATGCAGCGATCACCACCACCATCGGGGCCATTGCCGAAACCGGCGCCATCGTACTGTGGCCAGACGAAAAAGAGCCCAGAACCATGTCCCTGGTGCCTCCGATTCACATTGCCGTGGTGAAAGCGGAAACCATTTTCAATAGTTTCTGTGAAATGATTCAAGAGCGAGACTGGGCAAACCACATGCCCACCAATGCACTGCTTATTTCCGGTCCGTCCAAGACAGCGGACATCGAGATGACACTGGCCTTCGGCGTTCATGGACCCAAGGAGCTTATTGTGCTGGTCTTAACCGGCGACGCCTCCGACGGGCGATCCTGATACCGTCGGCCACCGTTGGCGGCCCGGCCTGCCAAATCGCCATTTTCCAGCCATGTTCGGCAGGCGGCCGGGGCAACGCCGGTGCCGACCGGGATGGGTGAAGGGTTCCCCGGAGACGCCCGCCGGATCCATTGGCCCCTTCGCCCACCGCCCTTCAGATGATTGGACCAGTGAGACCGTCTATGGCCTTCAGCTTCGAAAAATCCTTCACAGTTCCTTTCCACCATCTCGATCCCATGCGGGTGGTTTGGCACGGCAACTACGCCTCCTATTTTGACGAAACCCGTTTTGCTCTCTTCGAGGCGGCCGGCATCGACCTGTTCCGGTATCTCCAGGAAAAACAGGTCGTCTTCCCGATCACCCGAACTTCCTGCAAGCACATTGCTTCTCTGGGGCCTCGAGACGATTTCGTCTGCAAAGCCACTGTGACCGAAGCGCGCTACAAGATCGCCATGTCTTTCGAGATCCGCCGAATGCCCGACGGCGAGATTTGCACCCGAGCCACCAGCGAGCAGGTGGCCGTCAAGCTTCCGGATATGGTGCTCGATTTCGAGATTCCTGCGGAGATTCAGATGGCTTTGGGTCGCGGTTGATGACTGGGCCACTGGCAGAGGCGTTTTCAACCGGCTATGAGCGGATGGCCGCCTGGAGCGACCTTCTCGACGCCATCAACGTCTTCCCGGTGGCCGATGCGGACACGGGCCGCAACCTTCGGGTGAGCCTGGCCCCTCTCAAAGCGGTCGGCGCAAAGCCTGAACTGGACCGGCGGCTGCTCATCACCGCCACCGGCAACGCCGGCAATATCGCCGCGGCTTTTTTTGCTTGTTTCACGGCTGTCGACAATCCAGTGCGAATGGGGCCCGCCGCCGTCGAAGGGGCCAGAGCCGCATGGGCTGCCCTGGCCGCTCCCCAGCCGGGAACGATGCTATCCGTTTTCGACGCCCTGTCGGATGTCCTCGACAAGCGATCCCAGCCGCTAGGACCGGAGGGTGCGATGGAGGTGATCGGTCATCTCAAAGACACGGTCATCCGAACCCGGGACCAGCTGCCGGCCTTGTCGACCGCACGGGTCGTGGATGCCGGAGCGTTAGGCATGTACCTCTTTTTCGAGGGGTTTCTGATCTGCCTGACGGGCGGGAAACTCGCCTTCCCTTCACCGATGGCGGTTTTCGACGGTTTTTTGGATGTGATCGCATCTGGAGAAGGCCTGCATTCGGAGGGATACTGTATTGACGCCGCCATCCGGCTGAACCACGGTGTCGACGATGCCGCCGGAATCGTCTCTGGCCTGGGGAGCAGCGTGGTGGCCCAAGTCGACGATGGACTTCTAAAAGTCCATCTCCATGCCGATCGTGTCGATGACACCCGC
>JASFIA010000193.1:0-5642 GCA_050122915.1 Desulfobacterales bacterium
CCTCCAGGATGCCGAGCAGGAGTCCCGCACCGACGGCAGCCATGGCGTTGCCGAGACCGCCCAGTATGGCCACGGTGAATCCTTTGATCGCCAGCCCAGTACCGATATCATACCCGGTCGATGTGATGGGGGACATGACGCAGCCGGCCAATGCCCCGATGCCGGCGCTGAGCATGAAAGAAAGGGTCACCATGTTTCTCGTGTTGATCCCACAGAGAATGGCTGCCTTGCGGTTGGCGGCACAGGCCCTCATTTCACGACCCACGGATGTCGTTTGAAAAAAGACGCTCAGGAAAACCACCATGAGGCCGCAAGCCCCGATGACCCAGAGCACCTGAGGAGAAATCCGGGCGCCTAACACCGCTACCGTAGTGATTTCGTCACCGACGAAATAGGGCAGCGACCGGATGGACTCCCCCCAGACATGAAGGGCGGACTCCCTGATCAAGATGGACAGTCCGATGGTTATAATGATCATCCGCAAAACCCCCGGGCTGTCGAGCCAGCGGATAAAACAGATTTCCAGCAGGGCCCCGAAACCCATCGTAATGACGACGGCCGTCGCGATGGCCGCGTACAGGGGCATCAACGGAACCAGAGAGATGGAGATCATCCCTCCGAGCATGACGAACTCGCCCTGAGCAAAATTGATGATACCGGTGGTATTGTAGATGATATTGAATCCGATGGCGACGATGGCATAGATCGAGCCATAGGTTATACCGGCCAACATGTATTGGATAAACAGTTCGACAGTCATATTACCCGCTGGTGCGACACACGGAGATTCCGACGATAGGGGCGCAGCCCGAAGAACGTCCTCCCGTATTGGGAGGGGCCGGGAACAGCCGACCCCTCGAACAGATCCGACAGGATTCGAGCCCCTGCCGCCAGTCATCAGGGAGGAGAGCTACATGCCTTTGTAGGGCACGAACATGCCGTCCTTCACGGTGATCATCTCGAAGGCGTCGATATCGAGACCGTTGTGATCCGCCGCCGAGAAGGTGAATACGCCTCCGGTTCCCGGGAGTCCCTTGATCTTCTCTATTTCGTCCCGGATCTTGTCCTTGTCCGCTCCCGCCTTTTCGATGGCGGCCTTGACGATGATAAAGGCGTCGTAGGCATGACCGCCGAAGGTCGACGCCGCCTCGTCATACTTGCCCTCGTATGCGGCAATGTACTCGGTCAGCAGCGGCTTCTGGGGATGATCGGCAGGTAGTTGATCGGCAACGAGCAACCGGCCGGCCGGGAAGATGATGCCTTCGGCGGCCGCACCTGCCGCCTCGACGTACTTGATATTTCCAAAACCGTGGCTCTGAAACAGGGGAACGTCCCAACCGGCCTGACGCATGTTCTTGGCAACGATGGCCTGTGCGGGGACGATGGACCAGTTGACCACCGCCTGCACATCCTTGTTGGCCTTAATCTTGGCCACGACGGCCGACAGATCGGTTGACTTGGCATCGTAGACTTCCGCCTCGACAACCTCGATTCCCATCTCGGGGGCAATCTTGAGCAACTGCTCCTTTCCCGCCTTGCCGAACCCGGTATTCCCCGCCAGCACGGCAATCTTGGAAATACCCATGTCTTTCATGGTCTGAAAGATTTTTTGAGCGGCAAAGGAATCTTTCTGAGGGGTCTTGAAAACGTAAGTGGCCACGGGATTGACGATCACCTCCGCCGCAGCGCAGGAAACCAGTGGGGTTCGGGCCTGCTCAAAGATCTTCTTGACCTTCATCGTCTCGCCTGAGGTGGACGGTCCGAGAACGGCCAGAACCTGATCCTCCTCGATCAGTTGCTTGGCAAAGGATATCGCCTTTTCCGGGTTGGCGCCGGAATCCTTGATAATCAGCTCGACGGGTTTGCCGTTGATGCCGCCGGCGGCATTGGTCTGCTCGGCGAGCATTTCCAACGTCCGGGCCTCCGGGCCTCCGAGAAACGATGCAGGCCCGGTCACCGCCAGGATGGCACCAATCTTGTAAGTTTCCGCAGCATGGGGCGATGCCGGCATCAGCAGTCCGCCGATTGCCAATGCCATCACTGCCCAAAGGGCGACAGTGCGTCCATGTCGATTGATCGTCATTGTGACCTCCTTCATCCTGGTCTGTGGCCACCGGATAGTCCGGTGAGGTTCATATCCGCCCGCTCGATGTCTGCAGAAGCCTTCCGGTCGTCTCCAAAAACCATCGAGCACTGGGGGAAGCGCCGGCAAGCGGCGCATCATGCCGTTACAAGCTGTAAAGGGTTTTGCCGTCGATCACCCTCAAGCCGTTTTCCTGAATGACCTTGAGCGCGTGGTCGGTATTGTCAAAACGGAAAATCATGACGGCATTGCTGCCGCTTTGCTGAACAAAGGCATACATGTATTCTACATTGATGCTGGAGGACTGAAGAAGATGAAGGATCTCATGGAGCCCACCGGGACGATCGGGGACCTCGACCGCCAGAACATCGGTTTTTCCCACCGTAAATCCTTCATTCTTCAAGACATTTTTGGCATTTTCGGTATCGTCCACAATCAACCGCAGCACCCCGAAATCCGATGTATCGGCCAAGGCCAGGGCGCGGATGTTTACGTTTGCCTTGGCAAGAACGCCCGTGACTTCACATAATCGGCCGGCCTTGTTTTCGAGAAAGACGGATATCTGTTCTGCTCTCATGGTTGCCTCCTCAGAGTGACATTTTCTCCGCATGGGTGTCGGGGGTCGGTAGGCGGAGGAATATGATTTGACCGCATCGAGCCGGTCTGACCTGTCGTCATATCTTCCGGTTGTCGACGACCCGTACCGCTTTGCCCTGGCTGCGCGCAATCGCTTTCGGCTCCACCAGTTTCACTTTAGCGGAAACACCTAAATAGTCCTTGATATTCTTTGTAATTTCTCGTTCCATACTTTGAAGGGTTTTCACTTCGTCGGAGAACATGGCTTCGGAAACCTCTACCATTACCGTCAGGATGTCGAGCTGCCCTTCCCGGTCAACGACCAATTGGTAGTGGGGTTCTACGTTATTCATCTCCATGAGTACACTCTCGATCTGTGAGGGGAAGACGTTGACGCCCCGAATGATGAGCATATCATCGGATCGGCCGCTGACTTTCTTCATGCGGACCATGGTGCGACCGCAGATGCAGGGTTGCGGATTCAATGAGGTAATGTCCCGCGTGCGGTATCGAATCACGGGGAAGGCCTCTTTGGTGATGGACGTGAACACCAGTTCACCGGTTTCACCATGGGGCAGAACATCGCCGGTTTCCGGGTCGATGATTTCCGGAATGAAATGGTCTTCGAATATGTGCAGCCCCTTCTTGGCTTCGTGGCACTCCATGGCGACACCGGGCCCGATGACCTCACTGAGACCATAGATGTCCACCGCCACCAGGCCGAGTTTGGCCTCGATTTCTCCCCGCATGCTTTCCGACCATGGCTCAGCCCCGAAAATGCCGTACTTGAATTTCAATTCCCGGAAGGATACCCCCATTTCTTCGGCAACTTCTGCCAGATGCAGTGCGTAGGACGGCGTGGCCGTCAGGATCGTTGGTCCGAAATCCTTCATGATCACCACTTGGCGCTTGGAGTTCCCTCCCGACACGGGGATGACCGAAGCCCCGAGTTTTTCGGCGCCGTAATGGGCCCCCAACCCCCCTGTAAACAGTCCGTAACCATAGGCGTTGTGGATGATGTCGCCTCGGGTGGCGCCCCCGGCCATTAGTGATCGAGCCATGAGTCCGGCCCAGGTGTCGACATCACGCGCCGTGTATCCGACCACCGTCGGCTGACCGGTCGTGCCGGAAGAGGCGTGAATCCGCACCACGTTTTCCATGGGGACCGCAAACATGCCGAAGGGATAGTTGTTTCGCAAGTCTTGCTTGGTGGTGAAGGGGAGCCGTTTGAGGTCGTCGAGACTGGAAATGTCACCGGGAGTGATGCCCGCCGCCTCGAATTGCCCCCGGTAAAACGGCACATTGGCATAAGCCCGCTCGACCGTGCTTTTCAGGCGCCGCAGCTGAATAGCCTCCAGGGCCTCGCGGGGCATGGTCTCGTACTCGATGTCGTAAATCATCTCTTCCCTCCTCCATAGACATGTCCTTTGGCAGGGGACAACCCTCGCCCGACAGGTAAAAAAAAAGCTGCGGGGTGTTCAGCCCGCAGCTAAAAGATCCCATGGGGCTGACTCCCGGGTGAGTCTACCCA
Organism: Desulfobacterales bacterium; assembly: GCA_050122915.1. Classification (GTDB taxonomy): domain Bacteria; phylum Desulfobacterota; class Desulfobacteria; order Desulfobacterales; family UBA5852; genus CALNZV01. The sequence continues at coordinate 4,191 of JASFIA010000193.1, forward strand.
TGGTGGTTGGCGTGTATGGGGAAGATCCTACCGGGGCCGCCCATGGGTAGACTTTCTAAACCGAAAGCCCCCGAGCCGGCCGAAAAAGAAAAAGTGGAGGGATCCCCTATGCATGCGCATGCCTTTTCTTCGGTTAAATTGACCCAGAAACTAACGAATGCCTTTGTCCGTTGTCAAGCAAAAAATCACTGCTCGAAGGACCCCTTGAACTGGGCATTTCGCTTATTGAGGAACGCATCCGTTCCCTCTTTGGCATCCTCGCTGGCAACACAGATCGCAAAGGCTTCGGCTTCAAATGAGAGCCCCGAGGCCAGATCCACATTGAGCCCCGTATTCACGGCCTGCTTCGCGGCCCGCAAGGCGACCCTCCCCTTTGAAGCGATCGCGGCGGCAGTGGCCGTCGCCGCGGCCATCAGCTCCTCGGCCGGGAAGACCCGATTCACCAGCCCCATCTCTTCGGCCTCGGCTGCGGATATCATGGCGCCGGTAAAGATCAGTTCCTTTGCCCTGCCGGGGTTGATGCGACGGGGGAGCCGCTGGGTCCCGCCGAATCCGGGGATGATACCGAGATTGATCTCCGGCAGGCCGAATTTTGCCGACTCCGCAGCGTAGATGAAATCACAGGACAGAGCCATCTCACACCCTCCGCCGAGGGCAAAGCCGTTAACAGCCGCGATCACGGGGATGGATAGATCCTGGAGCCTCGAGACGGCCTCCTGCCCCTTGCGGGCAAAAAGCTTGGCCTGGAGCACATTGAGGGTGTTGATTTCCGTAATGTCCGCACCGGCGACGAAAGCCCTGTCGCCGGCCCCGGTGAGGATTAGGACGCGGACAGCGGGGTCGGCCTCGACGGCGTCGAGGGCCAGGGAGAATTCCGACAATAGTTTTGTACTAAGGGCATTGAGGGATTTCGGACGATTGAAGGCAATGGTGGCGATACCTTTGTCGACGGTAAACAAGATGGTTTCATAGGCCATTGTGATCTCTCCGTGGTTGCTGATGATGGGCAATGTCCAAAATGTAATCATACCGCATAGCCGGACGGGACTGCAAGCATCCGATTCTATTGCCTGCGCTCGTCTGTGATCATCAACCTCCCCGGCCGCCGGGTGCGGGGCCTGACGCCGACAGATAGATACCGCCTAAAATCAAGGCACCGCCGGCAACCGTCGATATGCCTAAGGCCTCGCCGAAAAGAAAATAGGCCAGGATAGACGCACCGACGGGTTCTCCAAGAAGGCTTACGGCAACGGCACTGGCACTGACCCACTTCAGCGCCCAATTGTAGCAGCTGTGCCCGGCAAGCTGAGAGAGCAGGGCCATCCCGATAAACGCCCCCCATGTGGCTGGGGAAAACCCCGACACCGGAAGACGGAGAAAAAATACCATGCTCCAGAGCACCAGTGCAGCGCCTCCGTAGCAGATCAGGATATAGGCCATCAGAGACAGGCG
>JASFIA010000194.1:0-5635 GCA_050122915.1 Desulfobacterales bacterium
GGCAGCGCAAAGCCATTGTCTTCGCTGCCGGGATCCTTGCCGCGATCATTGTCGGTCTGTCGGTGATGGGCTATCTGGCGCATTTTGGATCGCCCCCCGAATAGATTCTTGGACCTGCGAGTTGGTGAGGAGGAACCATGAAAGGCCGGTTGAAACTTAAGCTGTGCGCCGTTCTGTCATCCATGTTGATTTGTTTGTCGGTTCTGGTGGCGGAACGGTCGGTGTTGGCTGATCGTCTGGTCGTGACAGCAGAAAAAATTCCTGCCGCCCCGGGCGGAATAGACGATCCTGTCTGGCAGCGGAGCACAGCGATTCTGATCCCTGTGAAAGGCCGGGGCGCGTTCGCCGATGAGGAAGGTTTCGTCGGCGCGCGTGTGCTCTATACCGAGGAGACGATTTATTTCCTCTTGCGGTGGAAAGACCCGACGAAAAGCACGGTCAAGCAGTCATGGGTGTACGACGGGACTGCCTGGCGCCACCTGTCGGGAAACGAAGACCGGATTGCACTGCTATTCGAAATTACGCGTATTCAAAACTTTGCCACCCGCGGCTGCACGGTTACCTGCCACAGTCCGGCCGACCTGCCCAAGGCACAGTGGCATCTGGCAACACGCACGCCGGAGGAGAAGGGGGATTTGTGGCATTGGCAAGCAGCCCGCTCTGCCCCCTACGGTCATGCCGACGACGCCTGGCTGACCGTAGCGGGCAACCCTTCCGGATCCTACCGTGAAACCGGACGGCGCAAGGACTGGGGCGGTGGGGGTGATGTCCGCAACCAGAGCCTGGACGGGACGCGCCCGCTTTACATGCAGGATCCGCGGATTGCTTCCAGTGTGCCGGGTTTTCTGCTGTTTGAAGAGGCCATGGAGATCAATGACTATACAATCTTCCAAGCGGGCGATGTCATTCCGTTCCGGCTGCCTCGCAAGCCTTCCGGATCGCGATCCGATGTCAAGGCCCAGAGCCGTTATGCCGAGGCTGGTTGGACCGTCATGCTCTATCGCCGCATGAATACCGGCCACCAGGATGACGTGGCGTTTCTGTCCGCCCGAAAATACAGTTTCGCAATCGCGGTTTTTGACGATTCAGGTGCCGACCACTCCAAAGCGACCCTGCCCCTGACGCTTGAATTCGCACACTGAGATTTGGTCATGTAAATCGAAAATATATATTTTATAGCCGGAGCGTATACCGAAAGTCTTAGAATCTGCGCTTGCTGCTGTTTATCCAAGCTTGATCTTCCCTGATCAATATTTGCATGAAGAGACTGTGTCCAAAACGGTGACCAAATTATTGTCGTTCTGCTGAAAATTGCATATATCGGATGACATTCAGCCCTCAATAAGAAGCAGAGAAAAGCCGTTTCGTTTCGTCATCTTATATCACTCAAAGATAATTCCAACCCTCTGTTATCATTTTATTTTCATGCATTCGACTCCCGCCGCCTCCGCTATCCAAAGACCGCCATTAGCCGATTTGTCAATAGAATAGCGAATTGCCGCATACGCGTTTCCGCTCGGACAACCATTGTTTTTATTGAAGACATTCCTTATTATTACAGCGTCCATTCTGCTCGTCATTCTGAGTCGGCCGCATCAACATCGCCCCCTAGCCAAAGGAGAAACCCATTGCCGGATCACCACCGATCAAGCGGATTGTTGCTGGGCATCTTCATATTTCTGGGGCTGGCTGTCCTCGGCTACCTGTTGGCAAATGCGGCGATTCAATTCAAGGAGTACGAACGGACCGTCAGGGTCAAGGGACTGTCCGAGCGGGAGTATGACGCGGACATCGTCATCTGGCCCATCCAGTTTACCGTGGCCGCCAACGAACTGGAGACCCTTTACGGGTCCGTAGAGGAGGGGACCTCGAAGATAAAGGCATTTCTTGAGCAGAGGGGCATCGAGACCAGCGAACTCACCTTCGCGCCACCGGCCATCACGGACAAAATCGCCCAGCAATACGGGAACGCCGCCAGGCCGGAGTTTCGATACACCGCCGTCCAAACCGTTACCGTCTATTCCCAAAATGTCGGCGTCGTGCGGTCGGTGATGGGATCTCTGTCCGAACTGGGTAAGACGGGGATCGTCTTCACGGGGGGCAATTACCAATCCCAGACCGAATATCTGTTCACACGGCTTAATGCGGTCAAGCCGGAAATGATCGAGGAGGCCACACGGAACGCACGGGAGGTGGCGGAGAAGTTCGCCGCCGACTCCCAGAGCACCCTGGGGAAAATCAAGCGGGCGTCCCAGGGCCAGTTCACCATCAGTTCGAGGGACAACAACAACCCCCACATCAAAAAGGTTCGCGTGGTGTCGACCATCGAGTACTATCTGTCGGATTGACGCAGCGATCATTCTTCATTGACCGAGCCAGTCGCCCCCGGCGCAGGGTGGGTAACGCTAACCGTGGGTTCGGCGACCAAATTCAAACTTGCCTGTATTTCCGGTTTAGGATATCTGTAAACGCTATGGAGTCCAACCGACAGCGACCGGCGCAGCCGACCAGGGGTGCGGGTGACGTGAACAGGGGCTGCTTAAGATGAGAGCCGAGTAACCTTCCACGGTGACTTGGCTTTTCTTTTTTATCGATTCCCCAGAGGTGTCCGCCTGAAGCGTTTTCTTTGATGTCGCCTCACATGGGATGCTCGGCCGGTGCGCATCGTTTGGTGGGTGTCCAATGCCTTTGATGCAGATCTATTGGCGAGCCTTCGCACCGCCGCTTCTGACATCGGCATCTATCCTAAGGGGACCGAGATGAAAAACCGCGTGCTTCAGTGGCTGACCGCTCTGCTCATCCTATCGCCCCACTCCCTTTTGGCCGTGCCCCACATCATCAATCACGTTCCAAGTTACCAGTGGTATCATGGCTGTTCGCCGACGGCCTCGGCAAGCATCTTGGGGTATTGGGATCTGAATGGATACGGCAATCTCTTCGACGCGGAGGGCTGGGAGGACGTCAGACGAACCCGAAACGTCATGGACCACATCAGTTCGCCGGCACATAATGCCAAGTATGACTCCAATCCCGACAATTCCGGGCTGCCTGACCCACCGGATACGTCGATTGCCGATTTCATGGGCACCTCTGAAGGAAATCTCCCCAAGGGGGCGACCTACATCGATTATATCGACGACGCCCTGATGGACTACCCGGCCTATCGAGGGTACCAGTTCACGTCCCGCTACGTTCCGACGACGTGGGAGGTGTTTACGGGTGAAATCGATGCAGGCATGCCGGTGCTGTTGAATGTCGACAGCACCGGCGATGGTGGAATCGACCATTCCATCACCGGCATCGGTTTTGAAGACCGTGGTGAAAACGGCTTGTGGTATGCCTCCTACAACACATGGCACGAAGCGGAAACGATCGACTGGTATCCGTGGCGGTCAATGAGTTCCGAATATCGCTTCGGTGTCCACTCCATGATCAACGTCCATCCCTCTGAGCGCGGTGTCCGGGTCCAACCAGTCCCTGAACCCTCGACCCTGATACTGTTTGCGATCGGCATGATCGGCATTGCCGGGTGGAGGAAGCGGGCCATTAGGAAAAATCACCAATACCCATCTCGATGGTAGATGCGCCGAACGCTCCTTGGGCAGGGGTGCCCCGGACGATATAATTTCTATATTTCTGGAAATATGGTTGCAAAATACCTTTCGGTGTGTTACCGATAGCATATGGCACTCGACACCCAGACCGCCGCAGAGCTGTTAGGCCAGTTAGGAAACCCGACCCGGCTCAGGATCGTTCGGGAATTGGTGAGGGCCGGCCGCATCGGCATGCCCGTCGGGGAGATTCAACGGTCCCTGAACATCCCACACTCCACCCTCTCCCACCACCTCAGCCATTTGCGGCGGGTCGGGCTGGTCTGGCAAGAGCGGGAGGGGGCCGTGCTCCGATGTTTTATGGACTACGGCAAGATCGATAGCATCGTTGGGTTTTTAACCGAGGAGTGCTGCGCTGCGGAGAAGGCGGTTGTGATTCAAGAGCGGTGATTTTTTTTGCGCCATAATTTCGAACTTTCTGGAAATATAAAAATTAAAAAGGACGATTTCTATGAAACCACTGACCGATGCGCTAGAACCCAGGGTCCGCAAACCCCGCTTCTCGATAGACCGGGTGCTCCTTGTTTTGATGTCGGGTGTTGCCGTTCTGGGGATCATGGATTTTCAGCAATTGCCCAACAGCCTGGCGTTCACGCTGAAAGCCATGACCCAGATCGCCCCGTTTTTCCTAATCGCGGTGGTGTTTGCCGCTTGGGCCAAGGCCAGCGGCGCCGACCAGTTGATTGCCAGGGCCTTTTCCGGCAACGTCGCGGTGGGGGTCGTGGCGGCATCTTTAGCCGGAGCGCTCTCACCGTTTTGTTCCTGCGGCGTGATTCCCCTGATGGCGGCCATGCTGGCCTCCGGCGTTCCCCTGGCCCCGGTGATGGCCTTCTGCGTGTCGTCACCCATCATGGATCCGGAGATGTTTCTGCTGACGGCTGCGGGCGTCAGTCTGCCTTTCGCGGCCGCAAAGACGGCGACAGCCGTCGGCATGGGGCTCTTTGCCGGAGGGGCCGTGGCGGGTTTGAAACAGCTGGGTTTTCTCGGTCAGCCCCTGAGGGAGGCCTCCGGGTGCGGTTGCAGCCGGCCGTCGAATGCCCCTGGACGGACCGCCTCCATTCGGTGGCAATTCTGGAAAGAGGCGGAGCGCCGGGGACTTTTTTCCGGGGAAGCGAAAAAGAACGGCTTCTTCTTGGGTAAATGGATGGTGCTGGCCTTTTTCATAGAAAGCCTCATGGTGGCCTACATCCCGTCCCAGTGGGTGGCCGGCCTGGTCGGAAGCGGCAGCAGCGCGGCCATCCCTCTGGCCGCGGTCGTGGGCGTTCCCGCTTACATGAACGGGTTCGCCGCCATCCCCCTCATTTCAGGACTCATGGCGATGGGAATGACCCCGGGGGCCGCCCTTTCCTTCGCCACTGCGGGGGCGGTGTCCTCGATTCCGGCGGCCCTTGCGGTATATGCCCTGGTGCGGCGTCCGGTGTTTCTGCTTTATCTGGCTATCGGGCTTTCGGGATCGGTGGTGGCGGGGTATCTCTATCAATGGAGCGGCGCCTATTGAAATCCGTGAGGCGTCGGCGCTTCCGGCTCCCGGGGGGTTGACGGCAGGGGGGAAAGGCGTTAGGGGTATTATATTTCGTTAATTGGCGAATTATAGGAGATGACATGCGGGAATTCATGACCATCACCAAGGCCCTGGCGGATGAAAACCGGGTCAGGATCCTGATGGCCCTGAGGGGCCGGGAGCTGTGCGTATGCCAGATCATCGACCTGATTGCCCTGGCGCCCTCAACCGTGTCCAAGCACCTCTCTCTCCTCAAGCAGGCGCGACTGGTGGAGGGACGGAAGGCCGGCCGGTGGATGTATTACCGTTTGGCCGACGGCAGCGCCCCCGGCATGGTCAGCGCCGCCTTGGCCTGGGTCGCCGGCGCTTTGAATGAAGACGATCGGATGGCCGCCGACCAGGAGCACTTGACGCGAATGGAGGCGGTTGACCCGGAGATGATCTGTGCCTGACGGGGGCTTAAGACGGGCGCTTCGATGTCCTCCCACAGGGCGCCTCATGAAATCATAAAACGGCCGACGCA
>JASFIA010000195.1:0-5624 GCA_050122915.1 Desulfobacterales bacterium
CGGAGGCGAGCCTCCAGCCCGGTTGACCGGCACGGTTATTTTTTGAACTCCTTGACCACCGGGGTCCATTCTTCGACCAGGTCGTCGATGTAGGCCTTGGTTTCCTCACGCCCCATGGAAAGGGGAACAAACCCCTCCTTCTCCATTTGGGCTTGGATGCTCGGATCGTTGGCGATGTCCAGAAAGGCTTTTTCCAGGATGTCGAGCACATCGTCGGGGGTGCCTGGAGGTGCCCCCGCCCCCCGGTCGATGGAGGCGTACAGCTTGTAGCCGAGGCTCTCGAAAGTGGGGACCTCGGGCATCCCGGCAAAGGGTTTTTTGGTCCCGAAGGCCAAGACCCGAATCTTGTCCGCATGCTGAACCAGGTCGTTGCTGTTGGCCCATACGGCCTTGACGTGTCCGCCTAAAAAGGCGGCGATGGAATCGGCGGCCCCTTTGGAGGGGATGTAAGTCATAGAGATCCCCGCCATCTTTCCGAACTGCAGATGGGCGATATGGTGCCCCGACCAGGTGCCGGACCCGCCGCAGATGACCGCCCCCGGATTCGCCTTGGCATGCTCGACGAAGCCTTCCAGATTCTCGAAGGGAGTGTCTTTGAGGACCGCGAGGCCGATGGGCGTGGCCTGAAAGAGGGCGATCGGTTCGAGCTGTTTGGTTTCGTACCCCGCGTTGCCCCGGGCCAGAGGCTGGAGAATAATATGGGGGATGTTGATGCCGGAAATGAAATACCCGTCAGGTTTCTGCTGAATCAGATCGGCCCAGCCGACCGATCCGCCGCCGCCGGGCTTGTACTGAACGATCATTTTCTCGCCCAGGGCTTTTTCCAGCAGGGGCTGTTGGCGCCTGGCCTCCAGATCGGACTGGCCGCCGGGGCCGAAGGGAATCTGGTAGGTGATAGCCTTCTCCGGAAAGCCGGCAGTGGCCGGCAGCGCCAGAGCGATCGTAGCCAGCAGGCACGTCGTTACAACCAACCATTTCTTCATTTCGGTTTCCTCCTGAACAATGGTGAACCATTCCTGGATATCAGTGGTGCTCTCACGGCACTCGGTGACTAATCCGACGGCGGTCGGGCAGGTAGCGTTCGCTCCCTGCCCGACCCGCAGTCGAGCCGAATCCGTTTTACCCTATGCGCTTTCATATAGCTTGGTCAGAACGAACTCCTCATGGCCAAGGACTTCCTGGGCGGTCAGGCGACCGTTGCAGGTCCTGATCAGCAGATCGAGCAGTTGATCGCCAGCATCCTCGAGGGTCATCTCTCCCTTCAGAATGGCCGAACAATCGAAATCGATATGTTCGGACATATCCCCGGCCGTGCGGGGATTGGCGGTCAGCTTGATCACCGGCTCGATGGGGTTGCCGATGATGTTGCCCTGTCCGGTGGGGAAAAAGTGGGCCACGAAGCCGCCGGCGGCCCACAAGGTGACCGCTTCGGCTGCCGCCGAGGAAGTGTCCATGAACCAGAGGCCGGGACCGGCCGGTGCCTCGGCTTTGTCCAGCGCGCCCACATACTGGCATTTCTTACCGATCTTTTGCATGTTGCCGAAGGCTTTCTCTTCGATGGTGGTCAGACCGCCGGCAATATTGCCCTTGGTGGGCTGGCTTCCCGACAGATCGTCCGTTTTGTTTCGGTCGATCATATCCTGGTATTTGTTGAACAGGGCCATGAACTGCTCGCCCGCTTCGGGTGTCGCCGCACGCTCCTTGACGACCATCTCGGCTCCGGTAATCTCGCTGGTCTCCCCGAAGCTGAGGGTGGCCCCCATGGCTTCCAACTTATCGAAGGCATTGCCTACGGTGGGGTTGGATGCCAGGCCGCTCGTGGTGTCGCTCTCTCCGCACTTGGTGCTGACCCAGATTTCACTCAGGTCGCACTCCTCGCGCCGGAGCTCGCTGGCCCAGTGCATCAACTCCTTGGCCTTCCAACTGGCCATTTCCACGGTCTTGATCTCGCCGTGGCGCTCGATGCTGAATCCCGCCACCGGCTTGCCGGTCTTTGCGATGCCATCGACGATGATTTTGGTCCACTGGGGCTCGATGCCGATCACCACGACGGCGGCGACATTCGGGTTGGCCCCGGTACCGATCAGCGTCCGGAAGAACAGTTCGAGGTCTTCCCCGAACTGAAGCCTGCCATAGGCATGGGGAATGGCCTTGCAGCCTTTGACGTTGAAGGCCACCTTTTCGCAGGCGGAATTGCTCAGATCGTCCAGCGGCAGAATCACGACGTGATTTCGGATACCGACACGGCCGTTTTCCCGCCGGTATGCAAAGACTTTGGGGTTGCTCATGGCTACCACCTCCTGGTCTTGAGATTGTGAATATGGACGTGTTCGCCGGTACCGATGGCAGCGACCACCCGGCCGATATCATGCCCGTACTTGATGACCGGCTCATCGACCTTGAAATTCTTCAATGCGATTTTGTGGCCCAGCGGTATCTCCTGGGCGGCTTTCATCTCGATCGCCTCCTGGGTGTCCATGAAGAGCCCCTTCGCTGTTTCGCCTGCCGGTATATCGACAGTCGCGACACCGACATTGTCGGCCTTCTCGTGAACCAGAAATTGAATCATTTCATTAACTCCTTTCTTTGGATAAAACGTGAATGGTGATGAAGCCAATCCCTCAATGGTGTTGTGAGGGAGAAAGATGGGTGGATTCGTAGAAGTAGGTGGTGTTGGCATTCGGAATGACCCCTACACGGGGGCGCCCCTTGAAAGCATCCACCCACTCGGTGACGATGCCGGAGGGGTCCGCCGCCCGAAGATGGCACTTTCTCAGGATTCCCTGATCCAGATCCGAAAAGACGGCCACGTCGTATTGGGTAAGGGTGCGACCGAAGAGATAGGCCTTGTGCGCCCCCATCTTGAAGCCGATCTTTCTGAAATCATGGAGAACTTCTTCGGGTGTGGTGAATTGGCTCACATAGTCGAAATAGATGTCGTCTCCGACACCTTGGGGGGATGCGGCCAGAAGCAGAATATGGCCGCCTTTTCTCACGGCCTGAGAGGCCAGATTGAGTCCCTTTTGTGCCTGGTAAAGGCAGATATCTTTGGGATACCCGCCGCAGGAGGCAACGACGATGTCGAATTTCTGATCGATGGCCACGCCATAAATCGACGCACACGTGGCGGCGCCGGTTTCCAGTACCGGCAAGTGCGGGCCCGACACCATGCGAACCACTTGCTTTTGTGGGTTTAAAACGCAGTTGATGGTCAGGTCGATGCCCACCATTTCTCCAGCTTCGTTCAAATCTTCCCGAACCGGGTTATCCCGCAGTCTGCCGACCTGAGCTTTTTCGTCGAACATGAGGCTGTGGTTGTGCTCGATGGTTTCGGCGCCCCCGCAGCCGATGACCACGCCTTTGGACCCACCGGTGAACCCCACGAACTGGTGCGGATCGATCTGACCGATCACGATGCCCACATCCCCCCTGGCAAACAGCTTGTTGATACGGACGGGGGTTCCGCGGGAGGTCCTTCCAACATCCACCAGCTCCCCGTGAACCGCATCGTGTGCCCGTACCCGGCAACCGCCGGCCACCTCGGGGGGAATCAACCGCGTCAGGGCTTTGGAATCGAGAGGGGGATGCAGACCGCCTCCTATTAGAATGGTGATGTCGGAGGGGGTCAGACCGCCTCCCTCCGACATCAGTTCTTTGAGGAGGATCGGCAGCATTTCCTTCACGGGCGCGGGGCGGGTTTCATCCGGAACGGCGATCACCACACTTCCGGGCTGCCGCCGCCGCACTATCTCGGCAAGGGGCGGACCCTCGACGGGTGACCTTAAAGCATCACCCAAGGCCTCCTCTATGGAAGACACCGGGGGCAGAGAGCTGGGTTCAAGTACCGCGACGTCGCCCTTCTCGGGTATCTGAATCGCCTTTTGGCCGTCACCATATTTGAGCGTTATGTCCATAGTTCACTCCCCCTCTTCATGGCCTAAAAAGGGAGTGCAATAGACCTGCCAAAATAAAACATATTATATGACATTGTAATTTATATATTTTTTGATATGTGCATCCAACAGTGCCCAATGAGACTGCCCAATATTGGGCACTGCGCCCAATATTGGGCTTGCTTTTCACCCAGGCTCCCGCTATAAAGAAAGACACATCGCCTCGCCATTCATGCCCACGGCCTCGGGTCGGATCGCTGCCATCGGCTACCGATCGACGGCACGGTCAGAATCCCTCAACCGGTCAATACATGACCCGGCAGGAGAGTTCCCCGGATGCGCTGGAACACTGAAATCCGCTACAAAATGCTGCTTGAGATCAACAATACCATTGTCTCCCGCAACACCCGGGAAGACCTGTTCAGTGCCTTGGCCAAGGAACTGCACAAACACTTCGTCTACGATCGAATGTGCATCATTCTCTATGATTCCACGACCGATTCCATCTGCTATTTCGCCGCCGCCGACGGCATACGACCGGAAGGCGTTCTCGATAAGAAAACCCGGCCCCTCGCCAACGGCTCGATCGCTCGAATGGTGATCCAGTCGGGCCAACCGGTCATCTTCGATGATTTGAGCCGATACTCCGACCTGTCCTCGGTCGGTGCCCTGGTGAAGGCGGGACTCAATGCCACCATGGCCTTCCCGCTGATCATACGCGACCGGGTTCTGGGCTCCATTCACCTGTCCTTCCGACACGCTCCGGCCGCCATGTCAGAGCTGACGGAACTGCTGAAAGCCGTTTCTCAGCAGGTGGCGATCGCCGTCGACAACATGCTCGCCTACACCGCCCTCAAGCGCACCAAGGACAACCTCGAGATCGAAAAACGGTTTCTCATGGACAACAGCGAAGATTACCAGCAATCGGGGTTTTACTTCATCTCACCGCCGATGATCCGCATCATGGAGATGGTCGAAAGCGCCGCGGAAACCGATGAAACGGTGTTGATTACCGGCGAAACCGGCACCGGAAAGGACTATCTTGCCCGATGCATCCACAAGCTCAGCAGACGAAGGGACCATCTTTTTGTCAAAACGAATTGCCCCGCGCTGGCATCGTCGCTTTTTGAGAGTGAACTGTTCGGTCATACCAAAGGGGCGTTTACCGGAGCGGACAAACAGAGGCTCGGTCGATTTGAGCTGGCCAACGGGGGAACCGTATTTCTGGATGAGGTGGGAGAACTGCCCATCGCCCTGCAGGCCAAACTGCTTCACGTTCTTCAGGATCGCAAATTCGAGCGCGTCGGAGACAGCCGTACCATTGCAGTGGATGCCCGGGTCATTGCCGCAACCAACAAGAATCTTCTGGAAAGCGTTCGCAAGGGTCAGTTTCGTCAGGATCTCTACTACCGGCTGAACATTATTCAAATACCGGTCCCCCCGCTCCGAGAGCGGGTGGAGGATATCCGTCTATTGTTCATCAAACTCACCCAGACCGAGGCCGGAAGAACCCACCGGGAAGAACCCGTATACACGGAAGCGGCCCTCGACCGTCTGGAATCCTATCACTGGCCCGGCAACGTGAGAGAGCTCAAGAATTTCGTCAAACGGATTCTCATCCAGTGGCCGGGAAAGACCATCAATTCAAACGATATCGAGAAACTGATCGATCTGACCGGGGATCCGGACAAGGCCTACCAGGGGCAGGTGATTTCACTTGAGGAAGTCGAG
>JASFIA010000196.1:0-5607 GCA_050122915.1 Desulfobacterales bacterium
CAATGCCTCCGTCGTCTCTTTGGCGTCACCGAACACCATGTGGGAATTATCCTTGAAGAACAGATCGTTTCCGATGCCGGCAAACCCGGTTCCCATGGATCGTTTCATCACGAAAACCGATCGGGCAAGAGACGCTTCGATAATTGGCATTCCGTAGATCGGGCTGTCGGGGCTGTCTTTCGCAGCGGGGTTGACCACGTCGTTGGCCCCGATGACCACGGCCGCGTCCACAGAGGGCATACGGGGGTTGATATCCTCCATTTCGACAAGTTGCTCATAGGGCACATTGGCCTCTGCCAGAAGCACGTTCATATGTCCGGGCATGCGTCCCGCAACCGGGTGGATGGCAAAGACCACTTCGGTGCCGTTCTGCTCAAGAATAAGCGCCAATTCCCGAATCGAGTGCTGGGCTTGGGCCACGGCCATGCCGTAACCGGGAATGATGACGACATTCTGGGCCGCTTCCAGCACGTAGTAAACATCTTCCGGAGTCATGGATTTGACTTCCCCCGAGTGCGTTTCCCCTGTTCCTCCGGATGCCCCCGACCCGAAGCCGGAGAGAAGCACATTGGCCAGACTGCGGTTCATGGCCTTGCACATGATCCGTGTCAGAATCGTTCCGGAGGCTCCGACCAGCGCCCCCGTTATGACCAGCAGCACGTTGGAAACGGCGAACCCCGCCGCGCAGGCAGCCAAACCGGAAAAGGCGTTCAGCAAGGAGATGGTCACGGGCATGTCGGCCCCGCCAATAGGAAGGACAGCGACGACCCCGAAGGCCAAACCGATCAGAGTGGCGATGACAAAGACCCAATAGAGTTGGGGATTGAAGGAAAATCCGACAAGGCCCGACCCCAGCAGCAATAGGATGGCACCGTTTACCCAGTGCTGCCCCGGATAGATGATGGGGCGTCCGGGAAGCTTTCCCGCCAGTTTTCCGAAGGCAATCAAACTGCCGGAGAAGGTGATGCCTCCGATCATCATCGCCGCATAAAGGGTGGCGGCGTCAAACCGGCCAATGGCCACGTCACCCCCGGGTGTGAGCCAATACCGAAGCTGGGCCGCCGCCACCAGAAGACTGGCCAACCCTCCGAACCCGTTGAAGAGCGCGACCATTTCCGGAATGGCCGTCATCTGAACCTTGCGGGCCACGATGGCGCCTGCCAGACCGCCGATCACAAGGCCTCCGGCCATCATGGCCAAAACCGTCCCGCTGATGCCGTTGCCCCGATCGAATATGGCCAGCAGAGTACCGATGACAGCCGCTGTCATTCCCGCCGCCGATACCAGGTTGCCACGTCTCGCACTGTCGGTTCGGCCCAACATTTTCAAGCCGATGACGAAACAAACACAGGCGCTGAGAAAGCAGATCAGTTTCAGTGTCGCCATGGATGGACCTATTTTCTGTTGGAAGTCCGGGATTTGAACATCGCGAGCATGCGATCGGTCACCAGATAGCCACCAATTACGTTGATGGCAGCAAAGGCCACGGCGGCTGCGGCGATCATCTGAGTAACCGGAGAGCCATCCGCCAAGCCGGCTACCGTCATGGCGCCGATCAGGGTGATGCCTGAAATGGCGTTGGATCCGGACATGAGGGGCGTGTGAAGGGTCGACGGCACCTTTGAAATCAGCTCAAGCCCAAGAAACATTGCAATGATGAATAGAAAGGCCAGCAATTCGACGTTATCGGTCATCGGATCTCCCCTTGTTGCCAGTCGATCGCGCGGGCGGCGATCAAACAAGCCGGCTTTTAACCCGTGCGATAGTGCTTCAGGACCTGTTCGTTGACGATCTTTCCGCCATCGGTCACAAGAGCGCCGGCGAGGCAACCGTCATCGGCAGCCGTCTTAATGCCCCGGCTTTCCTTGTCCCAGATGGTTTCGATGAAATAGTAAAGATTGTTGGCATACATTCGGCTTGCGTCCAGCGCCACCCGGCCCGGATAGTTTTCCAGGCCGATGACCCGCACCCCGTGGATGTCGATTTCCTTGCCGGAGATGGACCCTTCCACGTTGCCCCCGCTTTCAACGGCATAGTCAACGACCACCGCACCGGGCTTCATGGCATCGAGCATGTCAGCGGTGACCACACGAGGGGCGGGGCGCCCAAAGAGTTGCGCGGTGGTAATCACGATATCCGCCCTGACACAGGCCTCTGACATCCCTTGATGCTGGCGGTGCTGCTGCTCCGGGGTCAGTTCCAGTGCGTAACCCTGATCGGTCTGCCCCGTCTCTCCCAGATCGATGTGAAGGAATTTCGCTCCCAGACTCTCCACCTGCTCCGAGACCACCGGCCGGGTATCGAAGGCTTCCACCCTTGCCCCTAATCGCTTGGCGGTAGCAATGGCCTGAAGCCCCGCCACGCCGGCACCGATGACAAATACACGCGCGGGCTGGATGGTACCCGAAGGCGTCATCATCATCGGCAGGGTCTTGCCCAGTCGCTCCGCGGCGAGGATTACCATGTAGTAACCGGCGAGGGAGTGTTGGCTCGAGAGAGCGTCCATCTTCTGCGCGACGGTGGACCGCGGCATCATTTCCATGCTGACGGCTCGAACCCCTTGGGCCGCAAGCGCGGCGACGATTTCTTTCTGACCGAAGGGATCCAGGAATCCGACGTGGATGACCCCGGACTTCATCAGCGGAATATCTTCCAACGCCGGTAGGCCGACCCGAAGCAGGATGTCCCCGCCGGATAGAACCTCCGATCGCTCCGCCACAGTGGCACCGACTGATTCATAGGTGGCGTCGGGCCAGATCAGAGCCTCCCCGACCCCGCGTTCGATTGTGACCGATAGCCCGAGCTTGACGAAACGATCTGCGGTTTCCGGCGTGATCGCAATCCGAGTTTCCGACCTCCGAACCTCTCTGGGAATACCGATGTTCATTCTCATCGCTCCTGACTGCCGGTGCCAACCCGGAAATGATGCCCAAGGGCCGCGGCGGCTGCAAAAACGGTCTGCACGACCATGGTACCGATGCCAAGAAACGGGCGCAACCCGACGTCGATCGGTGAGGTGCCGGTAAACCGCCGGTGGCTGTTACGGATCAGATAGTAATGCCCCCCGCTCCACATTTAAAGGGGACGTCTTCGATTCCGGGTTAACGGTACCGCCGGATCGAATGTGGATATCTCTCTGTGGAAAGGGAATTTCGATGCCTTCGGCTTTGAGCGCATCGAAGATCGCAAAATAAAGACTGCTCCTTACGAGACGGCGGGCGGTGGTCCTCACGTCAATCCAGAACAGAAGTTCGAAATTGATGGAATTGTCCCCATAGGCCACGAAACGCACCTCGGGCCCT
Organism: Desulfobacterales bacterium; assembly: GCA_050122915.1. Classification (GTDB taxonomy): domain Bacteria; phylum Desulfobacterota; class Desulfobacteria; order Desulfobacterales; family UBA5852; genus CALNZV01. The sequence goes on from JASFIA010000196.1 coordinate 3,303, forward strand.
CGGTAGCCGGCCACCAGAGGATCTTTATTGGCCACATCCACCATGATTCGCTCCACCTCGCGGGGGTTGGCGTCATAGGAGACGCCGACGGGCAGTTCGATGCGAATCATGGGGGAGGATAAGGAATAGTTGATGATGGTATTTGAAATGATGGTGGAATTCGGCACGAGGTATTCGACGTTGTCCCGCGTTCGAATTTTGGTGGCCCTCAGGAAGATGTCGGTGACTTCCCCGATCGTACCGCCGGTTTCTATCCAGTCGCCTTTCCGAATCTTGCCCCCGAAGATGATGGTAAAACCGCTGATGACGTTGCCCGCAAGGTCTTGGAGACCAAGGCCTATGCCGATGCCGAGGGCACCGGCAAACACCAGAAGAAAACGCAGATCGATACCGACCACGTTGAGAGATATCAGCAATCCCACACCCAATGCCGCGTACTTGATCAGGGTATTTAGCATGTAACCCAACCCCTGGTCGATGCCGAGACGGGGGTAGATTTTGTAGTCGAGGTAGGCCTCGATCAGCCTCGAGCCAATGACGAAGGCCGTCAGGACAAGGCCGGCGGTCACCAGGGTCCAGAGCGTCACCAGGGTGCCCCCGACGCTAAAAATAGGAAAGGACAAGAACCGTTGAATGACCGACAGCAGGCCCACCAGATTCAAGACCACGAATACGGTTGCGATACCCATGGCGTAATAGACGAGGGATCGCATAGACCGAACCAGGGAGTGGGCGGCCTCGTCCCGGGGGGACAGTTGGCGCTGCCATTCATTCAGATAGCTGCTGACCGTGTGATACCCCATCATGATGGCCAGATAAACGAGGCCGGAAAAAGCGATCTTCACCAGGATGACGCGTCCGAGCTCGCGATAGCCGATGCACCATAGAAGGGCTGCCGTCAACGATATGAGGATCAGGGGGAAGTAAAATCGATTCAGCAGCCGCAGAAAGGTCTGGTATCCGGGGTACGGCAAGTTGGGTAAAAAGCTGAGCAAGGCCGTTTTCTTCAGATGCAGCAGAAACAAAACGATGACGATGGAAACCGAAATGACGAATTTGAAGAATTCGAGGACATCCTGACGCAGTTGAAGGCCTTCGGCGCACCATACCAGAGCGATACCGACCATGGCGTAGACCAGGGCGAGCCGGGCCAGTCGATAAACAGCTTTGCCGTGATCCCGGGTGGCTTCGAAAAGCTGTCCGGCGAGGAACTCCCTGAGCAGTCTCAAGATGAGCGATCCCGCGGTCCAGATCACCAGCAGGTGTCCCAGGATCGTAAACCACGGCGCCTGGTATCGGGTCATGGCGCTGACCAGGGAAAATGCCGCCAGGAGCAGAAGGGGGATGAGGGCCGAAACGATGATCCGGATCGCCGCCAAAACGAGGGGGTATGCGCGATCGGGCATGCTCGACTTCAGGGGGTCCATCAGAACGGTGATTCTCTTGATCACCCTGCGCTGTCCAATCAGGCTGTAGAGGACAGCCGCCAGGAAGATGACCATCACCAGGGAACCGGCGAGTCCCAGTACGCGGCTGTGCTCCAGAATGACAGTGATCAGGGTGCGCAGGTGGCTGGGGAAATCCACCAGCCAACGGTAAATGACCACAAGGGTCTGGCCGCTCCATCCCAAGGGCCGCCGATGGAAAAGGGAGCGAACCTCCAGCCGAAAATCCTCGGTTAATTTGGTGGCCTCTTGGGCGATGGCTTCCTCGATATCCTCGGATATGGCGAAGGCCGGTGCCTCCTGGGTTGTCGGTTCCTGGCATGAGCCGACATCCGTCAGTATCACCAGTGCTAATGACAGTGCAAAAACGGCCGCCCACTTCGAAGTATTGCGGTAACTCATGGAACTCCTCGAAAAGCCCTCCCGTCGAATCGAAGGGCGCAAAGGGGTCAACATACCGACCCACTGAATGGGATCATCCGTGATTCTTCCGTCATCCGGACCCGACAACAGGTTCGGCGCGGTCCATCGCATCCGTCTGAGTGAGGCTCCCCCCGCCTGTCGGGTGGATGCCAAATAGCCGTTGAGAACCGTCACCATTGCCCCGAGGTCTGGCATGAAGGAGCAGGCGACAAAGATGCGGTGGCCGGCTGAGACACCCTCTCGGGCGGGGGGAATTCCGACGCATCCGGTCGCAACCTCGACGCTCAGGCCATGCCCAAGGGCTCAGAGCAGGGCCGCACTTTGTAGCCTGCCTTCTCTGGACGAGCAGAAAAGAACCAACGGATAAGACGATCGCCGTGCCGATAGACCCTCCCCGGGGCCTCTCGCCGGAGATGGAGGATGTCGATCAGAAAAAG
>JASFIA010000197.1:0-5586 GCA_050122915.1 Desulfobacterales bacterium
AGGTAACGCAGATGCCATACCGTTGCAAGGATGCCTTCGCCCGAGCGACGAGGGGCCGCGGGCGCCGCCCTCGACCCCTCATATCGGTCATCTCTGCCGAAAACTCAATGGGAACGTTAAGGGCTGCCCCACAACCGGTGATCCCATTGGGATGGCCGGAATTAGGTCCCCTGAATGAAGCGCCTGCAGAACGGCTTTATCCAAGCCTTTCAATGGCGGTAAAAACAGGATAGACCCTGATGGCGATTGCACCACACCAACCCTGGAGGAACCCCGGATGCCAGAGGCAGCTGTCCACCACCTGTGCCGCAATATCGCCGTTGAGCCCTTCTATGTCAGCACTGGAGATGAAATCACCCTTTTCGAAGCCGCCGGCAGGGCACGATTGCCGGTGATGCTAAAAGGCCCAACCGGATGCGGCAAAACGCGCTTCGTTGAGCACATGGCCTGGCGACTGCAGCGCCCTCTGGTGACCGTCTCCTGTCATGAGGACCTGTTTGCCTCCGATCTGATCGGCCGCTACCTTTTAAAAGACGACCAGACCGAATGGGTCGATGGCCCCCTGACCACCGCCGTCCGTCAGGGAGCCATCTGCTACCTGGACGAAATCGTAGAGGCTCGAAAGGACACCACCGTTGTCATCCACCCCCTCGCCGACGATCGACGCATCCTAAGCATCGATAAGAAAGGGGAGCTGCTGGAAGCCCATCCGGACTTTCAGATGGTGATTTCCTTCAACCCCGGCTATCAATCGGTCCTAAAGGATCTGAAACAGAGCACCCGCCAGCGTTTCATCAGCCTCGCCTTCGACTATCCCGATGGGGCGGAGGAAGCCATGATTGTTTCCCATGAAAGCGGCGTGCGCCGGGATGTTGCCGACCGGTTGGTCACCTTGGGCGCAAAAATAAGGGGAATCCGGGAACACGGTCTCACCGAAGGGGCAAGCACCCGTCTGCTGATTTACGCAGGCCAACTCATTTCCAAGGGAATCCCACCTGCCGAGGCTTGCCGTGCGGGGATCTGTGAACCCTTGACCGACGATCGACGACTGTTGGATACCCTATCGGAACTTGTTGGCGACCTCTTTGGGGAATAACGGTTCGGTCCGGAATCGCCGGCTGCCCCCGTCGGCGATTCGGCCCCTTTCGGGCGGAAGTCCATGACATCAACCAATCCAATGACCCCACTGAAACTGCTGGACCCGGAAATGGCGGAGGCCCTGACAACGGCCATGTCCCGACCGTCATCTCCCCTGTCTCCGTCTTTGAAAGCCGATATCGTCGACAACATTATGTGGAGCACCTCCCAGGAACCCCATTTCGGCGAATCGGTCTGGGCAGGCTACGTGGAACTGGCCGCTTGGGGCGATGCGGGTGCCATTCGCCGCTTCAGCCGGCAGATCCGTCGGTTCGGAAACCACGGCCCGACCCAAGGCCGGATTCTGGCCGCTCACTACGTCCCGGTGTTGAAAGCCCGACGGCCCCCCCTGGAACGGGCCTTTTTCGATACCGTCGAGGTTTTGCTCTCCAAGGGGACGTATCTTCTCGAAGAACCCCTTCGAGGACTCGACCGGCTGCTGTCCGAGGCCGCGCCCGACATCGCCATCGACTATCTGTCGCTGCTGAGAGCCGCGTTTGGCTTGCCACTGTCCTACCGGCGCTGCCTTCGGCTATCGCGGCTCCTGCCCTCGGCCGTGCTTGGCATGCCCGCCGGTCGCCGGCCTCATCTAATCCGGGCTCTCATCAGACTGGTCCGCACCGATATCCGCTATGGGGAGTCCTTTATCGAAGGTCTCGGGAAAGGACTGGACCGCCTTGACGAAACAGCGATTTCAGCGTTCATCGACACCGCCCTGACGTCGCCGGAGCGCTCCCGCCCGGCCCCGGAGCCGTTTCTGTCCCTCGACACCCGGGAAGCCAGACAGCGGTGTGAACAGCTTCAAGTGGCAGTGCCCCTGGAAGCGATTCGACACCGACTGGAACGCTACTTGAGGGCCAGAACGGGCAGGACAGTGAGGGTAAAGCCCCTGTCGGCACTGGGGGGCGCTGGCAACACCGGGCCCTGCACCGACGGCGGCGCCATCTACCTTCCCGATGAGATCGGCCACCTGCCAAGCTATTCGGAGAACGCCCGCCTGTATCTCAGTCTGGTCAAGGCCGAATCGGGCACCCTTGAGTTTGAAACTTACGGCTTCGACATCGACCGGGCGCTGGCCGCCTGCTCCTCCGCGGCAATGCCCCCGGCGGCGTCCAAACGATCCGCCGGGTCCGACCTTGAAACTTTTTTTGAAATGTTTCCCATCCCGGATCTGGCTAGGGATCTGTTTGCGGTGTTCGAAGCCGGCAGAGTCCGCAGCCGGTTTGAATGCCGATACCCGGGTCTGGCGTCAAGCGTGTATTCGATATTGATCGAGGAGGCCAAGCGGATGCATCAAGATGCCGACAATCACCATCCCCTTTTCGATGCCTACTTGTCCATCGGCCTGGGAAACCGCCGCTTCAGGGAAAAAGGGCGCCATGAGCGCCATCCGGGATTGTCGGTTCGGATGGAGGAGCGCTTTGCGGCTATGGCTCCCGAACATATGCCGGTAGAGGCCTGCGCCGAGCTCACCGCCGGTTTCTACACACCGATGTCGCAGCTGTGTCCCCGCCCCTATCCGCCTCTTGAACAGGCCTTCGGTCGACGACTGAGGCCCGATCTTTTTTTTTCCGCCCACCGGGACCTGTACCGGCGCGTGGACGACATCAGAAGGCGTTTAAAAGCCCGGGGCCTCGATATCCGTCGTACCCCGATGGTGCATCGGCTCATGGAAAACGGCGGCCGGCTCTCCGCCGAGGAGGTTCGAAAGGCCCTGCTCCAAGCCATGCCCGGTGCCACGGTGGAGGGTCTCCTTGCCCCGGAGCAGGCCGCGGCCGACCAGTTCGAAACCGCAGACCCGGTTGCCGACCCTTCCCGGATCAATTGGTTCGAAGAATGGGACACCGACGCCGGCGACTACCGGCCTCGCCATGTCCGGGTGATCGACCGCCCTTGCGAGTCGGTCGACACCACCTTCTACGCCCGGACCCTTTCCCGTCACAGGGATCTGGTCACCCGAATCCGCTACGCCTTTGAACTGCTCAAACCCGAGGGGCTAAAGCGGCTCCGCCGCTGGGTGGACGGGGACAGCCTCGACTATCGGCAGTTGATCGACGTCGTCCTGGACCGAAAGGCCGGACTCCTTCCATCGGATCGCATCTACACAAAGCGCATCAAGCGCACTCGCGACGTGTCGATGCTTATGCTGGTTGACCTGTCCCGGTCGACGTCAAACATTGTGACAACTGACGGATCCACCGTATTGGATATGGAAAAGGAAGCGATCGTTCTTTTCAGCCAGGCCCTGGAGGTGCTCGGCGACCGTTTCGCAATCGCCGGTTTTTCTGGCAACGGCCGCCTGGATGTCGACTATATTACGGTCAAGGGCTTCGACGATCCCCTGACCGAAACGGTTCGAAACCGGATCAGCGGACTCACCTCCCGGCGCAATACCCGGATGGGAGCGGCCATCCGCCGGTCCCGACTAGATCTCGACAACGCCGGCTCCCCGGTTCGCCTCCTGATCCTCCTTAGCGACGGCTTCCCCAATGATCTCGGATACAAAAAGCAATACGCCGTCGAAGACACGCGAAAGGCCATCGCCGAAGCCCGTGCAACCGGCATCACCACCCACGGCATCACCGTCAATCTCCCGGGGCATCCTCGCCTGGATGTCCTCTATGGCAACACCGGACACACTGTGATTTCCGACGTCAAGGAATTGCCCGACCGCCTGATGCGGGTGTACGGTTCCCTGACCCGATTTTAACATCCCCCCGCGGTCATCCGTCGGGAGCAAGAGGCATGGTATGGTCCTGTTCGACGGCATCTATGAATGGAAAGGATGGGGGGGGCTACTGAAGCTGGCCAGCGGCAAGTGCCGAATGTGGATTTTCGATCTGAATCGGATGGAAGATGGCCACGTGCTCCACCTACGTCCGTTTTTGGTGGTGGTGTCGGACCTGCCCAAGGAAGGCATGTCCAAGGGCGAGGTCACTATTCGCAGCGCCTGCGGTCATATCGCGACCCGGATTGCCGAAGAGTACGGCGTCGAGCCGTCGAGGATGCTGTTTGTGGAGTATTTCCCGGAGAAGGTCTACGGGGTGGACCCGCCGAAGCGGATTCCCGCCGTATTGGACGCGGTGGAGTTTGCCTGGAAGGACAGGGTGGCGCTGGAGCCGCGTCGCCACCCCCTGGAGAGGTCGATGCGGCGGCGGGTCATGGCGATGATCGAGGGTTAAGATGCCGCCGGGTGGATTGTGACCGTCTAGGCATCAAAGACCAGTTCGTCGGGCCACTCCCGGTGATGGCCGTCGGAAGCGTCCTTCCGGCATGCGTCAATCACGCAGCAGCCCCTCTCGAAATAGACATCCCTGCCCGGATCGGTATTGTTGAAAAGCTTCCAGAGCATGAGGGATTTGTCGGTAAGATCGATGTGCTCGTCGAAGAGAACGACGATCCCCGCGCCATCGATACCCTCGACAGCGAACAGCGCCTCCGCATACCATTTCCCGGACCGATCGCCGGGTTTTTGGACCGTGGCCAGCAGAATCCGGCGCCCCCGACCCGCCTCGGGAAACCACCGGATTGCCGTCACGCCGTCGACGCGGGAGCGGATGGCCGACACAAGCGTCTCCCGATCGGTTGAAGAGGCAGCCCCTGGCCCTGGGGAAAGCCGCCGGGGGCTTTCTCCCACTATCCGGGCGGTCAGGTCCACCCCGACCTTGCTTCCGAAATTGGCCGTCGGGGAGGAGTGGTCCAAAACGTCCAGCACCCCCTGGGAATGGGTGAGGTCACTGGACACGTCCAGGCAGTCTAGTAGCTGAGCCATCACCTGCTTCGGGTCTTTGGGATCTACATCCTGATCCACCACGACGATGACCTTGCAAAAGCTCATCTGACCCTGCCCCCACAGACCGCTCATCACCTTTTGGGCATGCAGTGGATACTGTTTGTCGATGGATACCACCACGATGTTGTGAAACACCCCCTCCCAGGGCAGCCAATAGTCTTTGATCTCCGGGAATGCCCCCTGGAGCAGGGGCAGAAACAGTCGCTCGGTTGCCTTGGCGAGGTAGCAATCCTCCATGGGCGGCCGGCCCACCAAGGTTGCACAGTATATCGGATTTTTACGGTGCGTGACGGCGGTCACGTGGAACACGGGATAATCGTCCGCCAGGGAATAGTAGCCGGTGTGATCGCCAAAGGGGCCCTCCCGCCTCAGTTCGTCGGGTTCCACGTACCCCTCGAGAACAAACTCGGCCTCCGCCGGCACCTCCATGTCAACCGTAAGGCATTTTGCCATCCGCACCGGGCGGTTGCGGATAAACCCGGCAAGGATCATCTCGTCGACGTTGCGCGGGAGCGGTGCGGTGGCCGAATAGATGGTCGCCGGATCCCCCCCGATGGCCACGGCGACCGGCATTCGTTTGCCAGCGCGGCGATACTCGCTGTAGTAGCTCGACCCGTCTTTGTGGATGTGCCAGTGCATGCCCGTTGTCTTGCGGT
>JASFIA010000198.1:0-5586 GCA_050122915.1 Desulfobacterales bacterium
TATCGTTCATCGCCTAAGGAGGACCCTAATGCAGCTGGACTCTAAAATTCCCGGCGGCCCCCTGAAAGACAAATGGGATCGTTACCGCTTTGAAGCCAAACTGGTCAATCCGGCCAACAAACGAAAATTCACTATCATCGTCGTTGGGACGGGGCTGGCAGGGGGGGCGGCTTCCGCAACATTGGCAGAGCTGGGCTACAACGTGAAAACCTTCTGCATCCAGGATTCCCCCCGACGGGCCCACAGCATCGCCGCACAGGGGGGCATCAATGCCGCAAAAAACTATCCCAACGACGGGGACAGCATCTGGAGGCTGTTTTACGATACCGTCAAGGGGGGGGACTTCCGGGCCCGGGAGGCCAATGTATACAGGCTGGCCCAGGTCAGCAACAGCATTATCGACCAGTGCGTCGCTCAAGGGGTTCCCTTTGCCAGGGAGTACGGTGGGCTTTTGGCCAACCGCAGTTTCGGCGGTGCCCAGGTATCGAGAACATTTTACGCCCGAGGGCAAACGGGGCAGCAGCTGCTCCTGGGAGCTTACAGTTCTCTTTCCCGACAGATTGGGACGGGAAAAGTCACCTTGTTCACACGACGGGAGATGGTGGACCTGGTCATCGTGGGAGACCGGACCCGCGGCATCATCGTTCGGAATTTGACCACCGGTGAGATGGAGGCCCATGCCGCGGATGCCGTCATCTTGGCGACCGGCGGCTACGGTACGGTATTTTACCTGTCTACCAATGCCGACTCCTGCAACGTCGGGGCTTCGTTCAAAGCCTACCAAAAAGGCGCCCTGTTCGCCAACCCGTGCTTCACCCAAATTCATCCCACCTGCATTCCCCATTCGGGCGACTATCAGGCCAAGCTTACCCTGATGAGCGAGAGCCTGCGAAACGATGGACGGGTCTGGGTTCCTAAAAATCCCGACGACGACCGGCCCCCCAACCAGATTTCCGAATCGGACCGAGACTATTTTCTCGAAGCCAAATATCCCAGCTTCGGCAACCTGGTTCCCCGGGATGTCGCCTCTCGAAATGCCAAGGAACAGTGTGACGCCGGAAAAGGGGTGGGTCAAACCGGCTATGCCGTCTACCTGGATTTCGCTGACGCCATCAAAAGAGACGGCAAAGACGTCATTCAGCGAAAATACGGCAACCTTTTCGACATGTACCAGAATATCACCGACGACAATCCTTACGAAACACCGATGATGATCTATCCGGCCTCTCATTACACCATGGGGGGACTGTGGGTGGACTATGAACTCCAAACCACCATCCCCGGTCTCTTTGCCACCGGTGAGTGCAATTTTTCCGATCATGGAGCCAACCGGCTGGGCGCCAGCGCCCTCATGCAGGGACTGGCAGACGGGTACTTCGTTATTCCCTATACCATCGGCCCTTTCATAGCCAAGAACGGTCCATCGGAGATCAACGAGGATCATCAGGCCTTCAAAGACGCGGCCCGTGAAGCCACAGAGCGGGACCGCAAGATCATGGCGATCAACGGAACCCGCACCCAGCGGGACATTCACCGGCAGCTGGGCAAACTGATGGTGGACTACGTGGGGATGGCCAGAAACGAGACGGGCCTCAAAAAAGTGATCGAGGCCATTCAATCCCTTCGAGAGGAATTCTGGACGAACGTCAAGGTTTCCGGCTCCGGCGACTCCTACAACCTGAGCCTCCAAAAGGCCGGCAGGCTGGCGGACAATCTCGAGTTTGCAGAGATGATGGCCCTCGACGCCCTGACGCGGGACGAATCCTGTGGGTGCCATTTCCGGGAGGAGCATCAGACCGAGGACAACGAGGCCAGGCGGGATGATGAAAACTTCTGCCATGTGGCCGCCTGGGAGTATTCCGGATTCAACAACGCGCCCAAGCTGCACAAGGAGCCGCTGGTTTTCGAGAATGTCGAACTGACAACAAGGAGCTACAAGTAACCATGGGAGACACCATCAATATCACCTTGAAGGTCTGGCGCCAGAAGAGCGCCCGGGACAAAGGGCGGTTTGAGACCATCCACGTGAGGGATGTGGACACGCACATGTCGTTCCTTGAAATGCTCGACACCGTCAACGAGAATCTCATTCTTGAAGGCAAAGACCCCATTGCGTTCGACAACGATTGCCGTGAAGGGATCTGCGGCACCTGCGGTTGCGTCGTCAACGGCATCCCCCATGGTCCCGCCAAAGCCATGACCCTCTGCCAGCTGCATATGAGAAAATTCAACGACGGCGATATGATCGCCGTCGAACCCTTCCGCGCCAGGGCATTCAAAGTCATCAAGGACCTGATGGTGGACCGCGGTGCCTTCGACACCATTATCCAGGCCGGAGGCTTTGTCTCTATCAACGCCGGTGGAGCCCAGGACGCCAATGCCATCCCGATCCCTGCAGAGGTGGCGGAGAAGGCAATGGACGCCGCCGCCTGCATCGGTTGCGGCGCCTGCGTGGCCTCATGCCCCAATGCATCGGCCATGTTATTTGTCAGCGCCAAGGTATCCCAATTGGCCCTTCTGCCCCAGGGCCGACCCGAAGCAGCCACCCGAGCCCTCGCCATGGTGAAAACCATGGACCAAATGGGATTCGGTAACTGCAGCAACCACCGCGCTTGCGAGGCGGCCTGTCCGAAGGAGATTTCCATTGTCAACATCGCTCGGCTCAATCGTGAATACGTAAAGGCCGGCTTCACCGCCGAGGATCAGTGAGCCAGAGCGGCAACGTCGTTCCACATCACCGTCGACATTGATCAGAGGGGCCGCCCGCGTTCGGGTGGCCCCTTTTGCTTCCTCCTTCCTCCTCTCGCCAGACACCGTTTGCCAAGCGGAAAGGACCTCCGACGATGACGGACGTGCGTCTCGATGCGCCTTGGGTCCAAAGGGGATGGCGATCCCTTGAAGGTTTCCCGCCATGGGTGTAAGTGTACACCTCTGTGACCGCTCTATCGAGAAGCACCGCTGACGCAAATGGAGACACCCATGGATAGTGCCCGTCTATTGATCAATCGGCTGGACGGATTGCCCGGAATCCAGTCGCCCCTCTGGCAAAAGATCTATATCGCCTGCGGGATCATTGTTGGCTTTGCCATCGCATGGTACCTGACCAAAGGAATCATGACCGCTCTGCACAGGCGGCTTATGCCTTACCGGTTGTTCAGCGAATCGCCCGTCCTGTTCAGCCTTTTCAGGAAGACCGCCAATGTCCTGCTGGTGGGTCTGACCCTATGGTCTCTGGCCACACTTACCGGCATTCCGCTGCTCGAAAAACTGGTGTTGGCCGCCACGGCCCTGGTCCTGGCAGGCCCGCTCACCGGCCTCCTGAATACCGCCATGGACGCCCTTCGGTTAAAAGTCGCCGTCAGAACCGAAAACAAGGTCGATGACATCGTCTTTGACCTGCTCCACCGGTTCTCTGGCGTTATCATCATAGGAACGGCCATTGTCGTCGCTCTCGACATCCTGGGAATCAATGTGATGCCCTTTATCGCCGGCGCCGGAGTCGCCGGCATCGCTATCGGTTTTGCAGCCAAGGACACCCTGTCCAATCTGATCGCCGGCGTGCTGCTGATCATTGACCGACCTTTTGAAATCGGCGATCGCATCGAGGTGTGGAGCGCACCCAGAGGCAGCGCCTCTTGGGGGGATGTGGTCGATATCGGGTTGAGGGCCACCAAAATCAAAACCACCGATAATATCGTGGTCATCATTCCGAATAACGAGATTATGAAGCGGGACATCGTCAACTACACCCATCTCGGAGGACGCATCCGCGTCAGAATCGATATCGGGGTCGGCTATGACGCGGATATCGGCCGTGCCAAATCCGCCGTCCTGGCGGTGGCGTCGACCCTCGATTGGGTGGTTCAGGACCCATCGCCCAAGGTAGTGGTCCGTCATTTCGGCGAGTCTTCGGTTGACCTTCAGCTGAGGGTCTGGATCGACGATGCCCGCCGGCGGATGGACACGATTTCTACCATTACCGATCGGGTAAAGGAACGTTTCGCAGCCGAAGCCATTGAAATCCCCTATCCCAAAAGGGACATCACCGTCACTTACAAAACCGCCGCCGGAGACGGCGCCCCGTCCGGCCACCCGAGTCCGTCGATCGGCCCGTCGGCATAGGAATCGAAGGCCGCCATGGTTGCCCATCCCAATGGCCTCGGTCCATCCGATGAAAAATTTCCTTGCAACTCAAGGCGTTCCTCATTATTCTTTCAGATTTCATTTTGAGGACAGCTTCCCCCATGGAACTCTCAATCGAATCAATCGCCCGCTGTATCGATCTGCCGGCCCAAAAGGTGGAACGCTGGATTCGCCAAGGCCGTATTCCCCTCGTTCGGAAGGGAAACATCTGCGCCTTCGACCAGGATGCGCTGCAGCGGTGGGCGTCCCTCCACGGCCTGCCCTTCAATCTCGATGCGAAGGATCCCCTTGTCGAAGGCTCCGAAACGCGCTGCCCCCCTTCTCTGATCGACGCCATGGCGCGCGGAGGCGTACATCATGACATCGGAGGGCGGTCGGCTATGGAAGTGCTGAACGCTTCGGTCTCACGCATGGACCATTTTTCCTCTGAAGAGAAGAGCCGTCTGATCGAAAAGCTTCTCGAACGCGAGCAGCTGACGTCCACGGGAATCGGCAAGGGTATTGCCATTCCCCACCCCAGAGACCCTTTGGCTGGGCAACTGCACGAACCGCAAATCGCCACTTTTTTCCTGGAGAAGGCCGTCGATTTTCATTCCTTGGACCACCGACCGGTGTTCGTGCTTTTCATCCTGATCTGCCCCTCCATCAAGATTCATCTCCACTTGCTCTCCAGACTCTCATTTTGTCTTAGAAACGATGACTTTATCGCTTTTCTCAACCAGCGCCCATCGGCGGAAGCCCTTATGGAGAGGGTGTCCACCATCGAACCGGATCTGGATCTCACCTCAAGGCTTCGATGACTGCCCCATGACATCACCCATCACATGGCGGAACCCCACCACCTGGCCCATCTTCCAGCGGGACGACCGACTGCTGCTGATCCTTTTGGGTGCCGTGGTCGGACTCTGCAGCGGAATCGCCGCCATTCTCCTCAATCGGTCACTGATGGCCATACTGTCATTTTTATCTCATTACCGCGGATTTGCGTGGTCCTTTCTTCTGCCCGCGGCCGGTGCAGCCCTCTCCTCCCTGTTCTTGAACAAAGTGGTCCGGGAGGGGGCCGGTCACGGTGTGCCTGAGGTAATCTACAGCGTATCCCGTTATGGGGGCCTGTTGCGGCTCCGGTCGAGCTTTTCCCGACTTGTTTCAAGCTGCCTGACCATCGGCAGCGGGGGGTCGGCCGGGCCCGAGGCACCCGTGGTCATGAGCGGGGCCGCCATCGGGTCCAACATCGCCCGCTTGTTTTTTCTAAATGACCGGCAGCGGATCGTCCTTGTCGGCTGCGGGGCCGCCGGCGCCATTGGCGCCATCTTCAATGCGCCCATCGCCGGGACGATTTTTTCAATGGAAGTGATCCTGGGGGAATGGGCGGCCATCAATCTCATTCCCATCGCCATTTCCGCCGTTGCCGGTACTGAAATCAGCCGATTGCTCCAGGGCAAC
>JASFIA010000199.1:0-5565 GCA_050122915.1 Desulfobacterales bacterium
TGTTGGCCGGAGACACCAAGCTTACCGACGCCGGCCTGAGTGCCAAGGGGATGGAGAGTTCCCCCCGAGGCGCCAGATCATCGACCTGAACCTTGACTGTGTAGAGGGTGGACAAGCCGTCCACGAAACCCTTGGCGCCGGTGACTTCTGCCGTATCCGGTTCCACTTCAACCCCTGAAATCAGCATGCCCTCCGGCAGTTCCCCGGTCCAATCCACCTGAATCGGCAGCCGTTTGCGGGCGGTGATGTCCAAGTCGAGGCGGATTGTCTCCGGCGTGATCTGTTTCAGTTTCACGCCGGGAGGGTGGGTGACGTTGTTCTGACCGACGGTGAGGATGTTGGTGCCTGCCACTGCATCGGACAAATCGAACTGGACCTTTACTTGGTCCACGGAGATGGATTGAACCAGGGCCTTGGGCCCGCTCATTTGAACCTCTACCGTCGAGTTGGAGGTTTGAAGAATCTGCATCGACGGATTCCGATTGGTGTATTCAACGGGAACATTGATGGTGGCCAGCGCTTCGGAGCCGCCGGTCGAAAAACTGAACCATATGGTGCAGACGATCAAAAAAGAGGCAATCGCTGCGGCGCCGATTTGAAGATGGCCGGTGTTGCTCTCCCCGCTGCCCCACCGTCCAAAGCCGGTGTGGCCGTCGAGAATCGCCTGTAGGTCGTCCGGGGTGACCGCCGGAGTGAGGGTGTCCTTGCAAGCCACGGTTACGTCGCCCCGTTCCTCTGATACGACGATGACCGTGGCATCGGACTGGTCGGACAGCCCCAACGCCGCCCGATGCCGCGTGCCGTAGTGGCTGGGAAGGTCCGATCGGATGGAGAGGGGCAAGATCGCGCCGACCTCGCTGACTTGGTCGCCGCTGACGATGGCCGCTCCGTCATGAACGGGGCTGCCGGGCCAGAAAATGCTTCTGATCATCTCTTTCGACAGCCGGCCGTTCCATGGAATACCGCCGTAAGCGATGCCTTCGAGATCCTGATGCCCAGGCAAAACGATAATGGCTCCGGTGCGTTTCTGGGCCAGGTCGAATACGGCGCTGGCGAGGGTGTCCAGAGGGGTGTCGATGGACTGTTGCGGAATCCGCCAAAGAATGTCTCCCACGTTTTTCGCTTGGAAGACGGTGCGGATCTCGCTTCTGAATACAATGATGACGAGAATGGCGGCAAGCGCTGTAATACCCTGCATGACCCAGCTGGTAATGATGAGCCCCACGGAAAAGGATATCCGCTGAAGAATGAAAAACAAAAGGACGATGGTCAGGACGCGAAATAGCCGGGTCCCTCTCAACAGGATGAAGAGACGGAAGAGAATATAACTGTTCAGCAGAATGTCGACGGCATCCTGCCATCTCAGTGCGATAAAAAAGGTTTCGATCATTGTCAGTCTATGATGCTGAAACGCAACGTCTTGAGCACGCGGCCCTCGTCATCGGTGATTTCGACCCGCCATAACCCTTTGTCCGCATCCCGGATCTGGATACTGCTGGCAGAAGACCAGCGTGGAGGGAGCAGCTGCAGGCCCCTTCTGGTGACCAGTTGATCATTCCGATACCAGATATGGTGAATAAACATCTTCGTTGGAATGCTCTCAAAAGCGGTGTAGCAGAAAATCTTTCCGACGGACACCGAGAAGGCCACACCGGCATTTACCGGCTTAAACGAGTGGATTCCCTCGCACATGACGGCCCGGACAAGGGTGAGGCCGGTCTCCGGTCTTGGAACGGTCTCCTGCTGGGCCCTCAACACGGGGGCGGGGACCACGGCCACCGCTGTGGCCATGGAGAGGCACACCAGGACGCGGACCCAAAATCGATTCGGTATGGCTGTGACGGTCATATCGGAAACCCGTATCCTTTGAATGAATCGCCGGGCGTTCTTCCGGCTGACCTATCATGACCAAATCGAAGATATTGTCAACAGCCGGTCCGATAGTTGCCGGTGGCGGCTTTTGGCCCCCGTCCCCCCTGGGGGGCGGTCTGCAGAAAGCGACCCCGTTCATGTCAAGGAAGAGGGATGCCCGGCGCCTGTGGCGGGCATCCCTCCGACCTTGAAGGCTGTCGATTACCCGGCTGCGGTCAACGCCTCGGATTTGAACGCCTGGATGAGGAAGTCGTCCATGATGGACTCATGACCGGCAATGGCGGCAACGACCTGGTTGTTGCCGTCAAGAAAGGTAATGTCTGCGGTCATCTTATGGCGTGAAACGCTCCTCACAAGCAACACCGCCGTGACCGGCTCCGAGGGGAACACCCGACGGTACTGGCGGTAACTAGCATTGTAGCTTGGAAGGGATACACGGCCTTTCTGCTCGTAGCACCACAAGATCGCCATCTGGTAGGCGCAATCTAAGACAAGTGGGTCTGAGATCCAACGATTTCTTGGGGGATCGGCCATCCAGCGGTTGGGTGGGGGGGCTGTGTTGATTTCGGCAATCATCCCTTCGGAGGTCAGGCTGCGGACTTTCCTGATTCCCTGCAATGCATCGCCGTGGAAGAGAATGTCCTGGTAAATGTCTTTCACCGACCGGTTGTATCCAGAAGCTTCCAGACCCGGCGGAATGGAGAAGCCGGGAGGTTCCGGAAGTTGATCCGACAACACCGCTGTTGCACGGGAGTGTACAACGTCAAGGTGGTTTTTGACGCCGTTTCTGAGTTCAACACTCACCACGTAACGGTCGTCGTTTTTTCGGGTTTTGCCGGCCATCAGCCGAATGCGTTTTTTCCCGTTTTCGACGACGACCCCCTTCAGCAGCCGCATGTCGTCGATGCCGTTGAGAAGCAATCCTGGATTTTCATGAAGGGCTGAGTGGGCGAACCATTCTGCCATGAGCGCGAAGGGAAGCACCGGTTTTCCGTCGAGCTTGTGGTGGGCCAACACCGGTACGCTGCTCTCATCGATATCCCGTTGGAATTTGAGGTTTAAATCCGGGGCGTCAATACCGGCATCCCGGGATTGGATGACCTCGGACGGCGATCTGGAGAACGATTCGGAAGGTGGCATCGCGGAAAACCCCGAGCCGACAACGATTTCGATAGGGGATGGTCCTGTCGAGGCCATTTCATGGACCAGGGCTGATGCCCCTGCATCGATGGGTATGAGATCCGCTCCGTTTCGAATGAATTCCCTCCGGAGCGCGCCCTGGACCATCCCACCGTCCCAAGGCCCCCAGTTGACGGAGATCACCCGACAGGTCGGCAGCCGTTGCTGAAGGCAGACAGCGGTCTTGTTGAGGACCTCGTTGGCTGCCGCATAGTCCGACTGGCCCCGGTTGCCGTACCGGGCCGCAGCGGAAGAAAAGAGGACCAGGTGGCGCAGTGCTTCGGGGTCCACTGCTTTCAAGAGGTTTTCCAGACCGAGGATTTTGGTGTCCACCACCGATTCGAACTGCTCGGGAGCCTTGTCGAGGATTAGTCTGTCTTCAAGAACGCCGGCGCCGTGAATAATGGCTCGCACCGGACCGTGAACCGCACGGATATCCTTGAAGATGGCTGCCACTTTCTGGGCATTCCTGATGTCGACCGAGTAATAGCGGCATTCTGAGCCCGCCTTGGTGATGGCGTCAAGGGTCGAGGCTATTTCGCGGTTTCCCATGTATCGGCGATAGGCGGCATCCAGTTCAATGGGTTTGGGTGGGACATCCCGAAACCCGTTGGCAAGGATGGCTTGCTTGATCGCAGCTTCGTCCTCGAGGCCGTTGAGCCAGTGGGGCTCGGGAACGGGGGCGGGTGAGCGTCCCAGAAGGACAAGGGACAAGGTCTGACGATCCGCCAGCGCCTTGGCCGCCGATGCGGTCACCCCTTTGGCGCCGCCAGAAATTACCACCACGTCGCCGTTCTCCAAGAGTGCCGGCGTCTTGGACGCTTGGGGATAGACGCCGGGCTCTTCAGCCAGAGTGAATCGGTTTTCTGGCGTAAGACCGATCTCTACGGGACCGCCGGCGTCGGGTTCCAAGAGTTCGCCGGCCAGCGCTTCTGCGATGGCCGACGAGTCCGTCCACCCCGGGTCGATATCGAAGGCTCGGCAGGTCGCCTTCGGCCATTCCAGATGGGCCGTCTTGATCAGACCGGCGAGACCACCTTGAACCGGATCCTCTATGGGTCCCCCCCGGAAGCCGAAAGCACCGTCCAGGCGGGAAACGGAGGCGAAAAACGCATCGCCGACTTCGTGGTCCGAGCGACGGGCCGTATCGGAACCGACTGCTTTGATGAGGCTGAAGGCGTTCTTCAGAAAATTAGCGTTCAGATTGGGCACCGGTGCGTTGCCGGGTTCCGGGAGATCGGCGATGAGCACGAGCCCGGCGGCTTCAGGAAGGGGATCCCTGTGCTTGAGGATATCCACCGACACCAGCACCGTTCGCAGTCCCCTTGACGACAGGGCCTCGGAGAGCGCCTCGGAGAGGCCGCTGCGGTCCGTGGTGATGAATATGCGCTTTCCGGCGGGAATGTGAAGGGTGGGGCCTTTAACCCGCGGGGTGGCTACCGGATGGATCGTGGCACGTCCGAGGGGCGCGGAAGGCGGAAAAGAGCTTTCAGGGGGGCTGATCTGGGTGTTGGTTTCGATGGCAGCGCCGGCCTCCCCGCCGAGGGCGGAAAGGTGCCTGGCAATTTGCCCCAACGTGCAGAGGCTTGCCATGGTGTCCGGTGAATCGATGGTTATGTGGGGCAGTCGTTCCTCCATCAGTGAGAGAATTTCTACCCGTTTGATGGAGTCGATGCCCAAATCGGACTCCATGTCCATGTCGGCATTGAGCATGTCCACTGGATAGCCCGTCAGTTCGCTCACCACCTGACTCAGGATCGTTTCAACGCCGAGGTCCCCGGATGCGGGGGGCGGCGTCTGGGGTGGCGAAGGCGGGGGCGGCGTGATCGGCACTCGGTTGTCCGCGGCGGACGAAGCGCTGAGGCGGGCGGCAATTTGGCCGAGGGTGCTCATCTCAACCAGCTCCTCGGGAGAAACGCCCTGCAGGTGGGGCAGCTTTTCTTCGATGGCCGACAGAATTTCCACCCGCTTGATGGAGTCGATGCCCAGGTCCGCCTCGATATCCATATCCAGGTTCAGCATGGTTTGCGGATAGCCGGTGAGATCACTGACGACCGACAGCAGGGTGTCGGCAAGGTCGGCATCGGAGGCGGCTGGTCTCGGAGCGTTTGCCCTATCCAGAGGATGAGCATCGTCAGCCGTTGATCCGACGGACCCTGAATTCGCTAAAGCTGAGGCCACTTGGGATAGGGTTCTCAATTCCGCCATGGCGTCAGGAGAGCCCGGTGCCAGGCCGGGAAGCCGCTCTTCAATGGTGGACAGGATTTCTACCCGTTTGATGGAGTCGATGCCAAGATCCGTTTCCATGTCCATGTCCATGGACAGCATTTCTTTAGGGTATCCAGTGAGATCGCTGACGATGTCGATGAGAACGGGTGCGACTCCGTTGCTGTCGGATCGGTCAGCTGTCGACATTCGATGGACGGTGGAGACCTTTTCTGTCATCGGCTCCGTATCGACAGTGATGCCGGGTATAATGGCGGTCTCAGGCTGTTGGGAGGGCATCACCGAGGG
>JASFIA010000200.1:0-5562 GCA_050122915.1 Desulfobacterales bacterium
GAAGGACGGCGGCACGATTTCGCTCGAGGACCTGCCACCCAAATTGAGGGGGCGGCAGGAAATCTCGTTTCAGCATCCCTCCATCTCGGTTACGGACGACGGGATTTCGTTGAACACGGCGGTGACCGAGTTTGAGAAGGCCTTGATCCTCCAGTCGCTTGAGAAAACCAACTGGGTGAAGAACAAGGCGGCGAAGCTGCTCAAGCTGAACCGTACCACTTTGGTGGAGAAGATAAAGAGATATCGGCTCGATGGGGAAAGCAATTCAATGAATGCCCACTGAGGGTGCTTCCCGGTCCCGATGGGGAATGGCACGAATAGCCGAATTGACCGTCGCCCGAAAAGATTCCCGTTTCCGACGGATTCGGCGCCAGTAGATCCACACTGACTTGGCATTTGCTCATTGCGATTCAGAAAAACATACATTCATAGTGAACGGCGATACGGCGTAATTCAGACTAGGGTTGCGAATTTCTTAATTGACTGCCGGAGATGATTCCATGGATGTCAGAATTTTGATTGCGGATGATGAGGAGAGCATACTGGACCTTCTTGCCAGGTTCATGGAGAAACTGGGCTATCATGCCGACCTGGTAACCAATGTGGGCAGTGCGCTGGAGCTGATGCAGCAGAATGAATACGATATTATTCTGACCGATAAGAATATGCCTGACGTCGACGGCAGCATGGAAGGCGGAATGACCCTGGTCCGGTTTGCCAAGGAGAACATGCCCTCTGCAGAGGTGATCATGATCACCGGTTATGCGACCGTCGAAACAGCCGTAGAGGCCATGAAACTGGGTGCCTTCGACTACATCATGAAGCCGATTCCCCTCAACGAACTCAAAGAGAAGATCGAACGCATCCTCGAATACAAGAAATTCATCAATTCCGGATACACCTTAGGCATCTATCGAACTTTATACAATCAGGTTCTGACTCATCTCGAGAATCGTGAAGATCTTCCCGAAGACAAGGTTCAACAGATTCTGAAAACCCTGGGCGCTAAAATCGATCAAGTATTCGGGCTGCAGAAGGAATACGAAACCATCATCCAGGCCCAGGCCGATGCATTGGAGAAGATCGAAGAAATTTTGGGATTTCTTGAAGAAGCCATCCCCGAAGACAGCCCCTACCGTGAACTGCTCGACCGGATTCGGGTGGAAGCCCGAAAACGAATATAGCATACCAACGGCGGACGCAACGATTCCGTACCCCTGAGGTTCGGGTTCGGCCCCGGCCATCAGGGACCCCTGCTACCGAATACCGGTTGGTTCCAGGGAGGCCGATCGGGCAGACGCTTGCCGACAACCTGGCCGGTTCGGCCTCAACTTTGAAAGGTGATTCAATGGCAGATTCAGTAAACTCAGACCGTATCAACCTCAATATCGATGCCACCAAACTCTATCGAGAGGAAAGCTATACCGACCTTCAGGTGGGGGCCGTCCGCAGACTGGTGCCGGTAACGGTCAGCGGTGGTGCCGACAGCAGCCGGACCGAGATCTACATCGGCAGCACCCAACTGATGACACCCGGGGGACCCCTGCCCGTTCAGACCCGACTGATGGCCAATTCATTTGAGGAGGCCCTGGCCGTCTTTCCCCAGGCCATGGCCGCCGCCATAGAGGAAATGATGCGGGAAATCGAGAAGATGGCCGCCGAGCAGCAGCAGGAGGACTCCCGAATCATTGTGCCGGGACGTTCCCAACCCGGACCCCTCGATCCCCGGTGAGAGGCGAGCGTCATTCGGCGGCTCCGGTGTCGGCGCTTAATGAACCGGTCTCCGAATTTCCGGGGATCCACATTTTTCGCCGGCTGACGGTAACCGGGGACGCCGGTCCCTTCGGAAAGCCTTTACATCGATCGGGAATGGCTTTATTGTATGCTCTTCTTGTCAGCTCTGCATGGCAACCCGACAACCCGTCTTGGTGAAGGTGACACCGATACCCCAATCCGATGATGCCCACCTCACAATTACCGATTATCAATGCCTACTGGGTGTCCTCCGGACAACTCATGGCCGGAGAGTATCCGGGCGCAAAAGACCCGATGGAAGCCCATCGAAAAATATACGGTTTGCTTCAACTGGGGATTCGAACCTTCATCAATCTCATGGAGCCGGGCGAAATCGATCGTTACGGAAAGGTTTTTTCCCCGTATGAGCCCATTGTGGAGCGGGTCGCCGGGGACCTGGGAATCCCGGCCACCTGTGTTCAATTCCCCATTCGTGACATGGACGTGCCCGATGTCAGAACCATGAGCGCCATCTTGGGCAATATCGACTGGGCCCAGGCTGGCAACCGCCCGGCCTATATCCACTGCTTGGCCGGTTTGGGGCGCACCGGCACCGTGGTCGGTTGTTGGCTCATCCGCCATGGGATAGCCACCCGGGAAAATGCCATCGACCGCATTGAGCAGCTTCGGCGCTACACCGGCAACGCCCACCTCTCCTCTCCCCAAAGCGACGTCCAACGCCGCATGATCGCCGACTGGCCGGAATAACGCCAGGGTATCTCTCTTTTTTCCTCCCAAATGCTTGAACGACTCGACGTACCGGCCTCCGCCGGCACCCCGGGTCGGTGCCTACCGCTGTCCTTTATAAAAGGTGGTCCAGCAGAACGCGGCCACTGCGGAAGAGGCGGCGTCGGCCTCAGAGGAGATTAGCGCCCAGGCCGAGCAGGTGCGGGCGGTGGTCCGTGACCTTGTGGCTATGATCAACGGCGGTAACGGTCAGGGGGACGCCGCCGCCATGTCTTTACCCCTCTGCCCTCACTTCCCCTTGAAGTCCGCTTTGGGTTTCACTATCATTACCTCCGGCAGACCATAGGCCGGCAGCGTTTTTATCGTGGTTGACGATTTTCCGAGGACGGATGACACACCCGCTGCTGATATACGGAGCCAACGGCTACACGGGCCGCCTCGTGTCCGCCCGGGCTGTCGACGCGGGCCTTCGCCCTGTCCTCGCCGGCCGGAGTCGGGGGTCCGTGGCCGGACTGGCCGGGGCGCTCGGACTGGCGCATCGAATCGCCGATCTCGGAGATGCTGACCGCCTCGACGCCATCCTCGGAGACGTCTCGGTGGTCCTTCACTGTGCCGGGCCCTTTATTCACACGGCCTTGCCAATGGCCAACGCCTGCCTCCGAACCGGCACCCACTATCTGGACATTACCGGAGAAATTCCGGTTTTTGAAGCGCTGGGTCGGTTGGATGCCCAGGCCAAGCGGAAGAAGATCGTCATGCTTCCGGGAGTCGGATTCGATGTCGTTCCCTCCGATTGTCTCGCCGCCCATCTGGTTCACCGCCTTCCTGGGGCGACCCGCCTGATGTTGGCCTTTACCGGATTGTCCGGCGGCTTTTCCCGGGGGACCTCAAAGACCATGGTAGAGTATCTGGGGCAGGACGTTCTGGTTCGAGAAAACCATCGACTGAAGCCGATCCGACCGGGAGAGCGGGTGCGGCGGATCCATTTCGGTGAGGTCCGGCGCCTGTCCACCGCTATTTCCTGGGGAGACGTCGCCACCGCCTATGTCAGCACCGGGATCCCCAATATCGAGGTCCACATGGGTGTGCCGGACTGGGTGCCTGCAGCCCTGAGGCTCAGCCGTTTAGCGTCGCCTATCTTCCGATCCCGATGGATGAAGCGAATGATACTCCACTGGATCGAGAAGCGGGTCTTCGGTCCGACGGACCAGGAGCGCTCCCGCTCCCGGTCCCTCCTGTGGGGACGGGCGGAGGGGCCTGGCGGAGCGGCGGTCGAGAGCCGCATGTCAACCCCCAACGGGTATTCCCTGACGGCTGCCACGGCCGTCGAGATCGCTCGGGCTGCAGCCGA
The DNA here is from genome assembly GCA_050122915.1 of Desulfobacterales bacterium. Classification (GTDB taxonomy): domain Bacteria; phylum Desulfobacterota; class Desulfobacteria; order Desulfobacterales; family UBA5852; genus CALNZV01. Next base: position 3,833 of record JASFIA010000200.1, read on the forward strand.
CGGCCGCATCCCTCCGGGGTTTCAGACCCCGTCCCTTGCCCTGGGGAAGGATTTTATTCTGACCATCGAGGGATGCGACCGCTGCGACGATCGGCCATGGGCTTGACGAGAGGACCCTGCAGTGGACGCAGATTATAGGCGGATAGGCAACTCGGGGCCGGACCGCCCCCTCTCACGCCTCTCAGCATGGGTTGGAAAGGAGACACCGATGTCATCTGTTCATTTTATGTCCATTGCAGACACCGCCATGGCCCAAATCGAAAAAGGCGCTTTTTTGACCGTCGAGACCGATGCCGGGCGAAATACCATGACCATCGGATGGGCGACCATGGGCCTCTGCTGGCGAAAACCGGTCTTCATGGTCGCGGTTAGAGATTCCCGGCACACCTTCAGCCTCATCGAGGAGGCTATGGATTTCAACGTCTCGGTGCCCATGACAGGCATGAAAAAGGAGCTTCTTTTCTGCGGGACCCGATCCGGTCGCGACGTCGACAAGTTCGAGGCCTGTGGTCTTGGAACGGTTGCCGCCCAGTTCGTACGATCGCCGGTCATCGACTGCCCCGGAATCCACATCGAATGCCGAATCGTCTACAAGTCGCCGATGGATCCGCTCTTCCTGTCACAGGGCTATAACGCCCTCTACCCGAACAAAGATTATCACACCCTCTATTTCGGTGAGATTCAAGCCTGTTATGAGATGGACGAATCGACCCTCTCCGGGGGCCCGTGATCAGTGGCTCAGGATTGCCCGAAAAAGCGGTCGATCCCGTCGAGGTGGGAAAGCGATGGGTCTACCTGGAGCCTGCCACTTGAGCCGTGGTCTCGGGGCTCCTTTGGTCAATAGGCGGACCCGACTCCGCCTCCCCTTGCAGTCGATAGTAACGGTGCGTGTCGGTGACCGCGCTGATCCCGCCCACCGCTGCTAGAACGCCGACGACGGCCAGCCCGACGGCGGGAAACAGAATCGCGAACGCTTGCGCCTGGTCCGGTGCGCATACGGCGGTCAAAAAAACGACGGCGATGATCAATACGATGGTTTTCTTCAACATGGCATCCTCCTGATCTTTGCTGGCAGGTTTATCCGCCCCCTTGTGAGGCCGGCACCCGAAGCCGACCTTTGACTAGTGATAGGGCATAGATTGTGCCAAATATGAAACGTACAAAATATCAATATGTTAATTAGATAGTGGGCTGTTTGACTGTAAAATATGGAAGAATTGACTATAATATTTGTCAGAGCCGCGGATTATCCCGCCTGAATCCCTTCCACGCGACAACCAATCCCCTCGAAAAGACTGGACAGGTCTCGCCGTTTGGCGTATAGCCCGTGGGCTTTTGACCCTATACTTGGAGATACCCGTGACACCCAATATTGCGTTAAACCACCGGATACGTAACATCGCCATCATCGCCCATGTCGACCACGGGAAGACCACTCTGGTGGATGCCATGTTCCGTCAAAGCGGCCTTTTCCGTGACGGCCAGATGGTGGCCGAGCGGCTGATGGACAACCTCGAGTTGGAAAGGGAGCGAGGCATCACCATCGCTGCCAAGAACTGTTCGGTGATCTGGAACGACGTCAAAGTCAATATCATCGATACCCCCGGCCATGCGGACTTCGGCGGCGAGGTGGAGAGGGCACTTTCCATGGCCGACGGGGCGCTCCTGCTGGTGGACGCCTCGGAAGGCCCCTTGCCGCAGACCCGATTCGTTCTGGAGAAAACCCTTGC
>JASFIA010000201.1:0-5550 GCA_050122915.1 Desulfobacterales bacterium
CACAGGCCTCGCAGCCGATACAGCGATCCAGGTCCACCACCATTGCCCAGCGGTATCCGGCATGCTCGTGGGGAGGATAGAAATCCCGGTGGGTGTTGTCATAGCCTTCGGCCGTGGGCAGGGTCATGGGAAACGTATGCATGGTGAGGCCATGTTTCCCGTGGGGTTTTTCCCCGGCCTTTTCGAGGGGGACGCTAAGAGCGATCTTTCGATCATATTGGAACCGGCTGCCTGCGGTAGCTGCCAGCCTGTCGCTCTTCCCCATCGCCGACAGGGCGGCGTCTTGGACCATGAAAAGCGGGGCCCCATCCATGGAGGACGGTTCGGCGGTCATGAGGCCGAACGGGTTTTCGCCCTGACCGTCGGCATACCGGCCGTAGTGGGAGTGCCCCTGGCCAATGGACAGCAGATAGACTCCCGGGCGCACCCCATCCCAGCCGACCGCCGGGACCTCGACGGCGGATTCCCCTGCTGTGATCCGGACCCGGTCTCCGTCGGACAAACCGGCATCGGCCATGGTTTCGGTGTGCATGACCACTGGACTCTGCCAGGACACCTGGACCAGGGGATCGGGAATCTCGCTCAGCCACGAACGGTTGGCCCCCCGGCCGTCGAAAAAGCGGATCGACGGAACAGCAACCAGCACATTTCCCATGGGAATCGGCGCCAGCCCTTCAAATGCCTGGATCAGATCCCCGGGCTCGATGGCATGAACCGGCTCCCATGTGTCGGGGCGGATGTCGAACACGCCGCCGCTTTGGAATGCCCGAACCCAGTTCTCCGGCGATGACACCCGGCGGGTTCGCTCCAGACGCTCCGCCAGGTGCGCTTTGTAACCGGATGGCTGAAGGTTGCCTTCCTGGGCCCAGGACAGGAGCACATCTCCCAGCGCCGGCGCCGACGTCAGCCGCCCCATGGCGGGCTGAAGGGTGCCCATGGCATCGCCTCGGCCGGCGTATTCGTCCCAGCACTCCAGGGGCATGCAGACCGGAAAGATGAGATCGGCCAGCGCTGCCGTCTCGTCGAGGGTGGATGCAAAGGCGGCCACAAAGACCGACTCCGAGGCCAGGGCATCGGCGATGCCGCTTGCCGGTGGGAGGCTGTAGACCGGATTGACGTTGTTGAGGAGCAGCAGATCCGCATCGTCGGGAAGAGAGCGTGTCATGGCCAGCATGTCCGCCCGGCTGCCGGCGCTCTCCACCCGATACCGGGTTTGAAACTCCAACAAGGACAGGCCGGGATCCAAAAGCAGGTTGAGAAGGTTTGCCGCCAGATGGGTCTCGAAGCTGTTGGCGCCGGCGCCGGCGTTGCCGGCACCCAGCACCAGGGGCCGTTTGGCCTGAAGCAGCCGGGAGGCCAGCAGATCATAGCTTTCGGCATCGATGCCGGACTGGGTCAGCACCGCATCCCTGCGATAGGGGGCAACCAGCCGCTCTAGTCCGGAACGCAAATCCTCGGGAAGGTGTGACGCCCTGCCGACGTCCAAAGCGATCTGGATAAGCCCCAAAGCCACCACGACCTCGCCGCCGGGCCGGCAGGAAACCCAACGGTCGGCATTGGTGCCGGTCAAGCCCTGATAGGACCCGACATGGAAAAAGACCCCCTTGCGTCCGTCGTTCAGACGGTGCATGGCCTTGAACTTTCGGGCGTATTCCACCGGCGATAGCCAGGTCTCCAGAAAATCCGCGCCGAAGGACACGAGAAGATCCGACGCCTCCATCCGGTAGGCAAAAAGCCCGTCGATGCCGAAAACCATCCGGTTGGCGGCCTTCAGAGACTCGTAGGCGTAGGGCTCGTAGACGAAAGGAGCGGGGGCGCCCCAGGCTGACATGGCCTCCGTCATCAGGTCGCCAAGGGACTCTCCGACGACTTCGGTAACCATTCGAATTCGCCCTGATCCGGCAGCGCGGCTTTTCTCGGACAACAGCCGATAGGCGTCGTCATAACCGATAGGCGTCCACTTGCCGTCGACTTTCAGCATTGGGGTTTTGAGCCGGTCAGGGTTGAAAACACCCTGCAGGGCGGCCTGCCCCCGCATACAAAGCTTTCCCTGGTTGACCGGGTGCAGGGGATTGCCTTCCAGCTTGATGACCCTGCCTTCACGTGTCTTGGCAAGGACACCGCATCCGGCGGGGCACTCTCTGCAGGTGGAGGCGTACCAGGTTGGCTGCCCCGTCACCATGTCGTCAGGGGCGTGGACCAGGGTGAACAGGTTGTTTTTGGGGTCGCTGCAGCCCGCTGCGAAAGCGATGCTGCCCGAGCCGACAATCTTCAGAAAGGTTCGACGGTTCATGGGGTGTTCGAATCCTCTGATGGTTGACCGATATAAGCGGTCGCAAAGGCCGGATGCCAATGGCTAAGAAGCGTATGTGAAGGGAAGGAGTGCATTGATTATGTCGTTCACAGGTGGATATTCTATACCCGAGGGCCGGTGGGGTGTCAAGACGGAAAGGCCTGATAAGTCATTGATAAGCTTCGTCTAAGAATTGTCACAACGGTGATGGCATGGCCCCGACAGGGGAATGGGCTGCCCCCCAGAACCGCCGTGGTTTTACCGGAGGCCACCTCGCGGACGGCCAATTCAGGGGTGATTTGAGGACAGAAGATCGCGAAGGGCTTCAATCACGGTAGTGACATGGCGTCGATAATCGAAGCGGGTGCCGGCGGCCAAAAGCGCCTGACGGCTCATCTCCTGATAGACGGCGGGATGCCGAATCAACCACTCCAGGGCGTCGGCAATGTCCTCCGGAGAAACCAGTCCCGGAGGTCCGATACGATCCTCCTCTGGGAGGTAAACCCGGTCCGGCAGCCCTTCCATCCGGCCTCCGTAGAGTGGATAGCTCCCGATGTCCAGCCGGGGCTTGAGGCAAATCCCTGTCCGTTGATGATCGATCACTTCGGGAATGCCGTCCACCGATGCCCCGACGACGGGCACCCCATGGGCCATGGCCTCGGCACAGACCAGTCCGAACGGTTCCCGAACCGACGGGCAGAGAAACACATCGATGGCCTCGAAGAAGGCGGTCATTTTGTCGACGAACCCTAAAAACTGAACACGTCCGCTGACGGAAAGCCGCCGAGCCAATGCCTCAAGCCGGGACCGCTCCGACCCGTCCCCGGCGACCAACAACCGGCTGTCGATTCCTCGGTCCGCCAACGATTTCAACCCATGAAGGGCCAGGGGGATCCCCTTGATCGGTTCCAACCGCCCGGCAACCCCGATTCGCAGGAGGTCTCCGGACATCAGGCGAGGTCTCTGGGGCTGGGAAGGAAGACAGTCGGGACGAACGGCATTCAAGCACACCCGGACCCGATTCCTGTCAATCATTCCCCATTTGGTCTCCAGCATCCGTTTTGCAGCAAAGGAGTTGCAGAGGACACCACTGACCGTTTTCATGGTCTTTTCCACCTCGGCGGCATCCCGGTTGAACCAGGACGCTCCCCGATCGTAGTAGACGATACGTGGAAGCCGGGCGGTCCTGTAGGAAGCGAGAATCCTGGGGTTGCTCCACAGAATCAGAGCATCCGGGGCCGCCGTTTTCATGAGGTGCCTGAGCCGTGCATCCCGAAGCTGCTTGGGGAAGGCAGGGATTCGAATACCCATCCAGTGCTTCAGCCATCTGACGGATCGCGACCCCTTGACCACATCATCTGCGATGGGCCGAGCCAGGCGCCGCCTCGTCAAGATGGTATGGTGGTCGATCTCGAAACCCGGGGCGCGGGCATTGACGAACTGGCTGAAATTTCGCTCGATGCCGCCGACGGTCCGGAGGCTGATCATGTGGGCGAGCCTAAGACGTGTTGTCATGCCCTATCCCTGCTGAGGTCGTTCGGCATCGTGGCCGTCGCGGCAGGCCGTCGGCATTGATCGCCGCAAGATGTCAGGATCCGCCACCGGTTATCGATCAGGCGGATTTTTTCGGCAAGATATGAGTGGCCATCCCCAGAAAGATCTCGGCTGCTTCGCCTTCGGTCTCGGAGAGGGTGGGGTGGGGGTGGATGCTGAGGGCCAAATCCTCGGCCAGGGCTCCCATTTCGATGGCGAGCACCGCTTCGCCAATCAAGCCTTCGGCCCCCCGGCCGCAGATACCGACACCCAGTATCCGCTCCGTGTCGGCATCGATGATGATTTTGGTCAATCCTGCGGGCGTTCCGGTGGTGGCGGCCCGCCCGGAGAACTTCCATGGGAATCGCGCCACCTTCACGCCCAAGCCTCGATGCTTGGCTTCCGATTCGGTTATGCCCGCCCAGGCGATCTGGGGATCGGTGTAGACGACGGCGGGCATCGCCCGGGCATCGAACACCGACGGCTGCCCCGCGATGACCTCGGCGGCGATCTTCCCTTCATACATGGCTTTGTGGGCCAGCATGACCCCGCCCACGATGTCGCCGATGGCAAAAATTTTGGGATCGGCGGTTCGCTGCTGATCGTCGACCGCGATAAAGCCCCTGTCATCCAAGGTAACCGACGTGTTTTCAATACCGAGGTCCGCGGTATTGGCATTTCGGCCGATGGCCACCAGCACCCGGTCGAAGGGCTTTCCCGTCTGTGGCGCATCGCCCTCGAACCGCGCAATCACTCCATTGCCGTCTTCATCGAGAGACGAAACGGTCGTGTTGAAATGAATGTCTGAGAACGTGGATTCCAGCCGCTTTCTCAATGGCGCGACAAGGTCGTCGTCCACCCCCGGCAGCAGCCGGCTCCCCATTTCGACCAGGGTGACGCGGGTACCGAGAGCAGCGTAAACCATTCCCAGTTCCAAGCCCACGTAGCCGCCGCCCACCACTAAGAGGGAATTGGGGATGTCGGTGATGTTGAGGGCGCCGGTGGAACTCATGATCCGACCGCCTTTCCCAAATGGGCTGCCGGGCAACGGCGTCGGTCGAGACCCCGCGGCCAGTATCGCATGGCGGAACGTGATACCCAGCGTTTCCTTTCCCTTTACCCGTACACGCTCCCCGCTCTCGAAGACGGCCCGTCCCTGGATGTATTGGATACCCCGGCGCTCGGTAAGCCCCTGGAGACCGTCGGCCAGTTGGTCGATCACCTTGGCTTTCCACTTCCGGATGCCCTCCAGATCGATCTCGGGTTTGCCGAAACGAATGCCCATCTCACCTGCCGAATCAGCATCGTGAATCATCTCGGCCAGATGCAACAGGGTTTTCGATGGGATGCAGCCGCGGTATAGGCACACGCCCCCCGGTCGCTCCGACGCCTCCACCAGGGTCACATCCATACCGAGGTCAGCGGCTCGGAATGCAGCGGCATATCCTCCCGGGCCGCCGCCGATGACCAGCAGATCCGCTTCCTGAACAAGTTCGCCCATAACCATGGTCGTATACCCTCCGCCATCGGGGAAGCCCCGACTCAGTGCATTGCCAACAGCAATTTTTCGGGGTCTTCGAGACAGTCCGATATGACCTGCATGAATCGGATGGCGTCGGCGCCATCGGCGATGCGGTGATCGAAACTCACAACCAAAGGCATCATCAGTCGGGGCATCACAACAGGGTCTCCCCCGTCGTCCATGCGAACCGCCGGCTGCAGCC
>JASFIA010000202.1:0-5550 GCA_050122915.1 Desulfobacterales bacterium
CATGTTCGCCGAATTCGAGCATCGGACCCATTTGAAAGCCGAGGCTTCGCAACCGATCACCTTAGAAAGCCTGACGGACGATTACCGGCAACTTCTGAATATCTATTTCGGGGACCATCTGTCCATTGACGAGCCGCTGGCTTTGGAGTGCCTGCGGATCCCCCATTTTTATTCGGCCTTTTACGTCTATAAATATGCAACGGGCATCTCCGCCGCGATCGCCCTGGCCCGGAAGGTCATGGACGGCGCCGATGCGGACAGGGACGCATATCTCAACTTTCTAAGTCTTGGCGGAAGCCGATATCCTCTGGACGCACTGGTGGAGGCCGGCGTGGACATGGGCTCACCCGAACCGGTCCGCTCGGCCATCCGCCACTTCGACGAGCAGGTTGGGCGTCTCGAAAGGGTGTGGGAAACCCTCGACCGTTGAGCCGTTGTTTCGATTTCACATCAGACGACGCGGTTGGCTGATTCCGGAAGCACCGGGCCTGATGGAAGGTTCACAGGCTGGACAGCAGTTCGGTCAAAAATCCGTATGTGTTTTCCACGGACGGAAGATGCAGACGCTCTTCGGGGCAATGGGGATTTCGAATGGTGGGTCCGAGGGAAATCATGTCCATCCCCGGCACTTTGCTGCCGATGATTCCGCATTCGAGCCCTGCATGGATGATGTCGACGACCGGCTCCTTTCCATACCGGCGGCGGTAGGCGCGCTTGCACTCTTCCAGCAGCTGACTGCCCGGATCCGGCTGCCAGGCGGGATACCGGTTGGCGGAGGTCACCGTCGCGCCCGCGAGAGCGGCGGCGGCGCGCACGCGGTCGTTCAGCGCTTCGAGCTGCGACATGACGGAGCTCCGCTGACTGCTGGTAATTTGGACGGCGTTTCCTCGGGTACGGACAACCGCCAGGTTGCAAGACGTCTCCACCAAGCCCTCGGCTTCCGAGGACATGCGGGCCACCCCATGAGGCAGGACCAAAAGAAGATTTACGAGCCGCTCCGCAGAACGGGGTAGAAACGGCCGTCGGTCGCCGTCACCGTCCTGCAGGGCGGCATATGAGATGCGGACACCGGCCTCACGCTCTCCGGATTCGGATCGAATCCGTTCATGGATCTCGGTGACCGCCCGTCGAAGGGATTCAGCGGCGTCTCTCCTGCACACCACCGTCGCTGCGGAATCCCGCGGGATGGCATTGTGGGCGGAACCTCCGTCGATACTCACGAGACTGACGCCGTCTATGGCCAAAGCCTTCGCCAGAACACGGGCGAGGATACAGTTGGCGTTTTCACGATGCTTTTGGATGTCGATGCCCGAGTGGCCGCCGCGGAGCCCTCCCACACGAATTTCGACACCATCTGACCCGGGCGCGCCGTCTTCCCGATCAACAGTCAGATCGATCAGCAGTTCCTCACCGCCGGCGCAGCCGATCGTAAACACCCCTTCATCCTCCGAATCCAGATTGAGGAGTATGCGTCCCCGAATGAGGTCGGGATCCAGCTGATCGGCGCCGCTCAGCCCGCTTTCTTCGTCCACCGTGAAGAGAAGCTCCAACGGGGGGCGGTCGACCGTCAAATCCTCGCTGACCGCCATGGCAAGGGCAATGGCAATGCCGTTGTCCGCCCCCAAGGTGGTCTGCTCCGCCCTCACCCATTCGCCCTCGTAGACCAGCCGGAGGGGATCCCGCGAAAAGTCATGTGCCGACCCCGGCGTCTTCTCGCAGACCATGTCCATGTGCCCTTGGAGCACCACCGTGGGAGACGACTCACGCCCCGCGCTGGAGGGCACCCTGACCACAAGATTCCCGGCCTTGTCCGTTTGGTGTTCGTATCCCGCTGCCGCGGCCCAGTTTGTCAGCCACAGGCGAACGGCCTCCTCCTTTTTGGAACACCTGGGAATCCGACTGATCTCCTCGAACCGGGTCATCACCTTCCGGCACCTGTCTTCCATTGAATATCTCCTGGCTGTTTAACCGTTACCCTCCCAATAGCCGCTCCAACCGGCTGGCAGCGAGAGAGGTTCTCCAAACCTTTCAACCCTGCGGATAGTATGGTAGATTTCAGGGGAAGTCAAAACACCTTATTTCACCCGTCAAGGATCACTGCATCGATGCCACCGATCGCTTCCGAAATGCTTCTTGTGTCGGCGGTCTTGGTCCTCATTTCGGCCCATACCGTCTTCTGGGGCATTCCCATTCATCTGCTGGCACTGCTCAAACTTCTTGAAAACGATGCCGGACGCAAGCAAAGCCTTACCCTGCTCATCATGGCGCTTGTCCAGCGGTGGATCAACGGGGTATTATGGATCCTTCGCCGCTTTTATTCCATCGAGTGGGATATTCGGGGCGGGACCGGCCTGCGGCCCGACGACAGCTGCGTGCTGATCAGCAATCACCAATCCTGGACGGATCTGCCGGTCCTGCTCCACGTCTTCACGGGCCGCATACCCTTTTTTCGCATCTTCGCCAAGCAGGAAATTCTGTGGCTGCCCATCATCGGGACGTCGCTGCTGTCCCTGGATTACCCCATCATGAAACGCTACCCCAAAAGGGTTCTCCAAGCGCAACCGGACAAGCGGGGCCGAGACCTGGAAACCACCCGGCGGATGTGCCGGCGCTATCGCACCGTTCCGGTGGCCATCCTCATCTTTTCTGAAGGCACCCGGTTTCGAAAAAAAAAGCAGCGGCAGCAGCGGTCGCCCTACCGGCATCTCCTCAAACCCAAAATCGGAGGAATGGCCTTTGCCGTCAACGCCATGGAGGGACGCATCCGAAAACTGCTGGACGTCACCATTGTCTATACCCCTTCGGGGGGGGACTTTCTCACATTTCTCAGGGGGCGGCTTGAGAGGGTCACCGTCGATGTCCAAGAACGGTCCATTCCCGAGGCCCTATTGACTGGCGACTACCTGAACGATCCGATCTACCGGACGGCATTCACGTCGTGGGTCGAGGAGCTATGGATGGAAAAAGACCGGCGGATCCAATGCATCTCACGGGAGGCAGACAGGGGGGGGAGCCAACGACCCATCGAGACCGCGGGTCAGGCTTCGACGATCGCTGCCTCTATCTCCGTCCACGAAGACCCGACCGCAGGGCAGCGCCGAGCCGGTCAAAAACCCTCGGATGAGACATGAACCGCCCGCCCACACCCCTCATTCTCGACATCGACAACGCCCTGACGATCCCGGCTCAGGACACCGACGATGCCTTGGCCCTGGCTTTGGCCCTGACCTCTCCGGAGGTGGATATCCTTGGCATCACCACCTGTTCCGGCAACTGCCGTGCGCATCAATCCACGGTCAATACCCTCCGTCTCCTGGAGACGGCCGGAACCGCGGGCATCCCCGTTGCGACAGGAAGGCAGCACCCCCTTCTCAGGACCCGAAACCGTCATTTCCGCTACCTTGAAGCCAAGACACGGAGCCGTGAGAGGACCTACTGGCAGGCCATTCCGCCACCGCAGCCGCCCCGACTGAAACCGTCGCCTCTCAAGGCCCACGAACTGATGATCCATCTCACTTCGACCCGTCAGTACAAGCCAACCATCGTGGCGATGGGTTCCCTTACAAACCTGGCCCTGGCCATTCTGGTGGACCCCGACATCGTCCATCGCATCGCGGGGCTGATCCACATGGGAGGCAGCTTCGAGGAGGATGGATTTGAATGGTCGACACCGGACATCCCGGCATTCGCTTGGCAGAGCATCCTGCGCTTCAACACCGCTTTCGATCCCGAGGCTTCGAAGATCGTGCTGCGCTCGGGGATTCCCATCACCCTCATCCCCGCAAACGTCAGCGTCAGGGTTTTCCTCCGCCTTTCTGACGTCGACGCCATCGAGGGGTCCGACACGCCGTTTCACCGGTTTACCGCCCGCTGGGTCCGTCCTTGGGTGGAATGGAGCATCCGTGAGCGACAGCTCCGCGGGGCCCACATGCATGACCCCCTGACCCTGTGTGCTATCATTCGACCGGAATACTTCACCTTCGACGCCATGGACGTCGACTGGGACGCGTTTCCGTCGGGGGGGAACTGGCTGGTGAAAGGGGACCGAGGGGGGCCGTTGCGGGTGGCCACCGGGGTCGATGCGGCGGAAGCCGAACGGTTCTTGATCGAACGGCTGTCAGGTCCCGTCCTGATTCGCTACGACGGGAATGCGGGATCCAAGGACGGCGGCGACGCTTCTCGGCAGGCCCGGTCGTAGCCGGCTATCACCCGTTGGATCCGATGCCGGATGAGAGCGTCCGGGGCGCCTCGATGGTTCCCGAAGCGAACGTCTGCGATCTGCTCGGGAAAAAACTGGCTGATGAGGGTCAGGGGGATGGGTCGCCGGCCGAGGTTTTTAAAAAGCCGGGACAGGGCCTCTGCCACCCGAGGCACGCCGTCGATGAATCCACATGCAGTTTGACAAGGCCGGCCGCCACGCAGCGCCCTATGAACCCGCAGGCGTGTTCCATGGCGGCGTCGCTGCCCAAATGGCCCCACGGCATGGGCCCGATATGATCGCCGCCCATGACCACTCGGTCCGGAGCCAGACCGACCGCTTCCGCCTGCCGACGAATGCGGCCGACAAACCCGTCCACCGTCATGGCGGCATAGCCGCCTCCGGGGTGGATCTGATTCGCTGTCGCCTCGATCAGGGCAGTCCCTTCAATCGTCGACGCCGCATATCGAAGGACGGCATCGATGGCCCAAGGATTGGCGGTGCATGCCGAATATACCCCTATGGCTGGACGACGCCCGCCCTGAGGGAACAGGTTGCTCAGTTGCCGATAGAACAAGGGATCACCTGCGATGAATTGTCTCCCGAGCACTGGAAGAGAGTGTGAACTATAGAGAGGCACTCGCAGGGATGCAACAGGAAAGCCAATTTCTTGACACCGGCGATGCCTAGCCTCTATGATGCATAGGGTCCGTTTACGCGGCATGGGAGCCCAGCCACTGACGAACGACAACGCCGGTTAGGCGTGTCGGCCTTGCCAAAGGGGTGTCAACACGGCAATTCACCAGCGGAAGACCGCCATATTTTCCCCCGGCGGGTGAGCCGGGCAGCCTTCCGCCATCGTCAACCCACAACCAGCGCTGTCATATGTCCGGTCCGATTCAGCTACCAGCAGTGGTTGCGGCCATTCTCGTCTACAGCCGACCGCTTCTTGTTTTCAGCGGAATGATCTGCGCTATCTCGGTGATGTGGACGCTGAATCCCCATGCGTACATGCTGGGTGTCAGTTTTCTCTTCCTTTCAGCGACATTTGACCTGGTCGACGGGTGGTTTGCCGCCCGTTTCAGGCCCAACGCCCCCTTAGCGCACCTGGCCGACCGCCTCATGGACAAACTGGTCTATTCAATCATTTTCCCGGTGATTGCCGTCGGGATGATGTGGCGTATGGTGTTTCTTTCACCGGACCCCAGCCGAGGCCAGCTTCTACACGCCATTCTGGTCATCCTGTTGTGCGTGGTGGTTCTCATCCGAGACAATTTTGCCGCGTTCATGAGAGGGTTTGCCATCCGACAGGGAGTGGAGCCCGAGCACAGTGAATACAACCGAATGCGCAC
>JASFIA010000203.1:0-5541 GCA_050122915.1 Desulfobacterales bacterium
CTGCCTCAAATTGTCCATCGTGGCCTTCATCTGGATCAGCTTCTTGATCTCGTCGGTTCCAAGGAGGAGTTCATGGATGCCCATTCGGCCGGCATATCCCGAATTGCCGCACCCTTCGCACCCTGAGGGCTTGTAGATCTGGAGATCATCGGTGTAGGCGATGCCGACCTTCTCCATGAACACCTCTTTTCCCCCATATTCTCTCACCAGCTCATCATATTCGGCGCTCGAGGGGTGGTAGACCTTCTTGCACTCCCCGCAGAGGGTTCTGACCAGCCGCTGGGCAAGAATGCACAGGATGGCATCGGCAAAATTAAACGGATCCATCCCCATGTCGAGCAGTCGGGTGATACTTTCCGTGGCACTGTTGGTGTGAAGAGTGGATAGCACCAAATGGCCCGTCAGGGAGGCTTCGATTCCGATGTGAGTGGTTTCCTGGTCGCGCATCTCGCCCACCATGATGACATCCGGATCCGCACGGAGGAACGATCGCATGCATGCAGCAAAGTCCAAACCGATTCGCGGCTGCACCTGAACCTGCCTTAGGCCCCTCTGGGTGATTTCGACAGGATCCTCGGCGGTCCAAATCTTGGTGTCGGTCGTGTTGATGTAGCTCAGGGCCGAATGGAGGGTCGTCGTTTTGCCCGACCCCGTGGGTCCACAGACAAAGATGATGCCGTAAGGATTGGTTACGCAGTTCTTGAAACCCTCGAAATTGCGTTCCGAAAACCCAAGACGATCCAATGGGATGGGCTCGCCGGCGGCAAGGATCCGAAGCACAATATCTTCCATGCCTCCCTGGGTGGGAATGGTGGCGACCCGCAGTTCGATGTCCTTGCCGCCATATCGCTTGAAACGGATCTTGCCGTCCTGGGGTTTGCGTCGCTCTGAGATGTCGAGATCGGCCATGATCTTGATGCGGGAAGCCACCGCATTGCGGTAGGCATAGGGTATTTTCTGGTAGACCGAGCAGGCACCGTCGACCCGTATGCGGACTTCCGTATCCTGACGACCGGAGTAGGGCTCGATATGTATGTCGGACGCACCGCGTTCCTGGGCGTCCACAATGATCTTGTTGACCAGTTTGACGATAGCGCTGTCCGACTCGGCGACAGCCGACTCGGCTTCCTCGACCTGCCGCTCTTCCTCCTGCATGTCGGCCAGAATCTCATCGATTCCCTCGAGCTTTCGGTCGCTTTGGGTGAAGAGCTTGATGAAATCCAATATGTCGTCTTTAAGGGAAACACAGAACGACAGTTCTCTTCCGGGGAACAGAGCCTTGATCTCATCGATTTTCTGCAAATCATGGGGATGGTCGATGGCGATGATGACCTTGTTTCCCTCCCGGCGAATGGGCACCCAGTAATTTCTTTCAAGAAAGGGAATGCGCAAACCGCTCATCAAGTCCACGGGCACCGCCGCCTGACGGTGAAATTCGATGTAGGGTACCCCGTAATAGTTGGAGAGAGACTGTCCGACATCCCGCTTGGGAATACGGAGATCTTTCATCAAGACCTTTTCGATGGGCTGCTTCTGGCGCCTGGAATCAGAGATGGCTTTCTCGAGTTCTTTCTGGGTCAGGAATTGGTTGTCCAGCAGATAGCTGAACCGGTTGGGACGGTTGCCGGCAATTCGCTTCTGGTTGTAGAGGGCGATCGCGATAATCTCGGCCACCTTTTCTACGGACTGTTCATCTTCCGGCGTGAATCGGTCGCCGTCGATACGGTTGATTAGCTGCAGGACACCCAGGAGGAATTTTTTGAAAACGATCGGATAGGCCAGAACCTGGGCGGTTTTGAATCCGGTTTTCTGATCCCAGCTGTAATCAAACTTGAGCTCTCCGCCGATGCTCTCGAGTTCGGCGGCATCATAGACGTCCTTGATGTTGACCAGCTGTTGACGTTGAGCAGCGTAACCGGCAATGCTGGCATTGGATATGGGGATCCGTATTTCGGAGATCTCCATTCCCGATTTGAATCGCGATACCAGTTCCCTGGATTTTCCGTCGACGACAAAGACGGTTAGCCGCTGGGCTTCAAAAAGAGTAGTAATCTCCTCCTTTAAATCAATGAGGATCTCGTCCAGGTTGGTGGCAGAGTAGATTTTGTTGCATATGTCCTGCAATCGCGTCCGGTAGGCAACTTCGGACTTCAGGGTCTGGACGTTGGAGCTGCTGGCCGCAAGCCCTTCTGATCGGTTGTTCATGGTTTCTCCGTTACAGTGCCGGGACGGCTTGAATTAGGACTTGTTGTGACGGGCGCGATGCCAGGCCATGATCTTCTTTACGCCACCACCGATGAGCAAGACGCCGATAAGACCAAAGCTAAACCATTGGAAGAGCATATCGAGCGAAGCGGGATCTCGGTTTGTGGCCTCGGCGATTTCTCCCATTCGGCGGGGCAAAAATACGAGAACACCGGTGCCGGCAGCGACATAGGCAGCGCCTAAACATCCTTGAAACGGGGATGACGGGTTTTTTTTCATCTGTGGTCACCGGAATCGATAGGCTAAAAATATCAATCGGTTGTCTACGTTAAAAACTTTAGGGTTTTATGCCCCAAGACGCCGTCCAAGTCAATCGACGGGACGAGGAACCGGGCTTCGGTCCTTCAGGATGGGCCAGCGTTGATCGCGAATGTGGCAGACCCGCTGCAAAAATGGGCAAACGGCGGTCTTCTGGTCGAGAAAAGTTTCGAATTGGGCAGCCGAAGTGGAGGGATATCGCCGCCCCGGGTCGGGGTTGCGCACACTCGGGCTTAGAGGGGCATCCGACGTCGGGGGCGGTCAGGGTAACGCCGACTCTTCCTTTAGCTTGACAATCACAGGAACTCCGTAATCCTCTTCGATCCGCTCTCGAATAACGGCCACCCGGTTTTCCAACACTTTGATCTCGTCTGAAAAAAACCGATCTCCCACCAGAATATGAACCTCCAGATAAGGACGCCCGTGGTGCTGGGTCACCTCGAAGGAACAGCCCTCGGCGCAAAAGCCCAGGGCATCGCAAATCAGGTTTTCCAACTGGTGGCGGCTGATCTTAACCCCCCGGACCACCATGAGGTCATCGGTCCGTCCGGGAAGCCACTCGATTCGTGTCAGCCGACAATCGCAGGCACAGGTGGTCTCCAGCAGTCTGGCCCGGTCTCCGGTTCTAAACCGAATCAACGGATAGGCCCGGGTGGTCAGAGTGGTCAGAACCAGTTCCCCGGTTTCGCCCCGGGGCAATACCTCGCCGGTGCCGGGATCGATGATTTCCGGAAAGAAATGGTCGTCGTTGACGTGCAGACCGTTTCGGCTTTCGCACTCGAAGGCCAGGGCAGGGCCGGGTATCTCGGTGAGCCCATAGTGCTGCCATGTCACCACGTCGAGGCGCTCCTCCAACAGATCTCGGGTGGGGTCCTCGGCGGCCTCCCCCACCAGGATCAGGGTGGTGAGCGCAAGGTCGGTCACATCGAGACCGGTCTCCTCCAGATGGTGAAGCAGTCGAAGGGCGTAGGAGGGTGTCGTCACCAGTACCGACGGTTTGTAGTCCCTCAGCACGCGGAGCTGCTTGGTCAAGGACAGCAAAGTGTTGGGGATCACGCTGGCGCCGAT
The DNA here is from genome assembly GCA_050122915.1 of Desulfobacterales bacterium. Classification (GTDB taxonomy): domain Bacteria; phylum Desulfobacterota; class Desulfobacteria; order Desulfobacterales; family UBA5852; genus CALNZV01. The sequence continues at coordinate 3,592 of JASFIA010000203.1, forward strand.
GGTCTCCGCCCCTCTCTTGTAATCCCTCCCCCAGTTGGCGAGACCCCGGTCAAGACTGACCAGCAGGATATCCTCTCTCCCGACACCGGCGTGACGAAGCGCCGTCGCCACGATGTCCTGCCAGAGGGATAGATCCTGGGAGGTATATCCGCTCACTGTCGCATTGTCTCCGGTTCCCGGGGCAGTGTGAATTCTAACAATGTCTCTCAGGGGAACGGCAAAAAGACCGTACGGATAGTTTTCGCTCAGGTGGCGGCGTTCGATAAATGGCAGGTGGCAGAGATCCTCAACCCGCTGAACCATGGACGGATCGATGCCCATCTCCCTCAAGCGCTTCTGATGAAACGGAACGTGTCGAAAGGCTCGGTTTAAAGTGCTTTGCAGGCGTTCGATCACCATTTGCTCTCGCTCGCCGGGGATGCAAACGCCCAAATCAGATTTTTCCATCGGTAAACTCCCTGTAGTCCTTGCCGAGATAGGCCCGCTTGACTTCGGCATCCTCCAGCAATTCGCGGGAGGTTCCCTGAAGCACCACTTTCCCGGTTTCGAATACGTATCCCCGGTCGGCCACTTGAAGCGCCGCCTTGGCATTTTGCTCCACCAGAAGAACCGTTTTCCCCTCTTCTCTCAATGTGACGATAACGTTAAAGATGTCCTGCACGATGAGCGGTGCAAGTCCCGTTGAGGGTTCGTCCATCATGATCAGGGATGGTTTCGACATCAGGGCTCTGGCCATGGCCAGCATCTGCTGCTCGCCTCCGGAAAGGGTTCCGGCAAATTGGCTCCTGCGCTCCCTTAAAATGGGAAACAGATCATATTGGGCGTCCATCTGCCGCCCTAAGGCGTTTCTACCGGTTTCTTTCAAGACGTGCCCGCCCAGGATCAGATTTTCCTCGACGGAAAGCGAGGCGAAAACCTGCCTGCCTTCGGGAACCATGACACAACCCAAGGCAGGGATCCTCTGAGGAGCCATTTCGGTGAGGTCCCTGTCCTCGAATACCATCTCCCCCGAAGTGGACCTGATCAACCCCGAAATGGTGGACAACAGGGTCGTCTTGCCGGCCCCGTTTGCCCCGATGATCGTCACGATCTCCCCTTTTGCCACGTGCATGGAGATGTTCTTCAAGACCTTCAGCTTGCCATAGCCCGCCTGGAGGTTTCGAATTTTCAACATGGTGCTTTAGCTTTCTAGAGGCTGCCTCGACGGTGAGGGCAGCCTATGGATTGGCCATTGGGTGCGGCTGAGATCGCAACTATTCACCGAGGTAGACCTTGATCACTTCGGGATTGCTCTGGATTGCGGCAGGGACGTCCTCGGCAATTTTCTGTCCGAAGCTAAGTACGACGATCTCATCGGAAATATCCATCACCAGGGACATGTCATGCTCGACGAGCAGAATGGTAATACCCAGTTCCCGAATCCTGGCAATCAGCCTCCCTATCTCCGCGGTTTCATAAATGTTGAGCCCGGCAGCCGGTTCATCCAGCAAAAGCAGCGTGGGTTCTAAGGCCAAAGCCCGGGCAAACTCCACCGCCCTCTGTTGGCCGAAGGCCAGACTGCTTGCCTCCGCATCGGCATAAGCGGCAATTTCGAGAAGCTCCAGCAGGTCCATGGATTTTTCCCGAATCTGCTTTTCCTCCCTCAGGGTCCAAGGCATGTTCAGCATGGATGCCAAAAACCCGGCACGGCTGCGGAGATGGCGCCCCACCATGACATTTTCCAGGGCGGTCATATTACTGAATAGCTTGATGTTCTGAAAGGTCCGGGCAATACCGCTGGCGGCAATCTGGTGAGGCTTGCGGCCATTGATGTGTTTCCCCTCGAATACCACTTTGCCCGAGGTGGCGGCAAGGGAGCCCGTAATGAGGTTGAACAACGTCGTCTTCCCGGCCCCGTTCGGGCCGATCACGGCCTTGATCATCCCCTTTTTCACCCCGAAAGACACGTCG
>JASFIA010000204.1:0-5540 GCA_050122915.1 Desulfobacterales bacterium
GCGTTTTGGCAACTCGGCTCAGGTCTCCGGTGGCCATCCTCGCCCTCTCCGTGACGGCAGGCATGCGGCTAACGGCGGCATCATCAAGGGGATTTTCCCAGATAGCCGTCTCTCAGATTATCATCCGCCTTATCCCCCAGGTTGTAACGAAAATACATCTGTGCGAACGCCTTTCCCGGGATCGTCCCCTTCTCTTGGCCGTCGAGGACCAGGGTGAGCCCCTTTCCTGGCACGTAGGTGGTGAGGGATGTCTTTCCGGGGGCCATGTCCTGGTCCAGCCAGGAGGCATAGAGATCGATTTCCCGGCGGTATTTCTCAACCAGGTCAGGCGGATTGGCCGCCGTCATTTTGTCGATGAACCCTTCCTGAAGTTTTTTTGCCGTGGCCTTGGACGTCAGGTAGTGGAGATGGAAGTGCTTTACCTGTTCGGATTCGATGGCCTGAACCGGGTCTTGGGTGGGGGTCTCCAGATAAAACCCGCCGGCATAGACCTTGATGAACACCATGGCCTTCCGAACCGCCACCCCGTTCAGGGTGAGGATGTGGCCGTCCACCGTCTTTTCGGCGGGGAAAGAGACGCCGCCCGCCTCCATACCGGCGGAGAAGGCGGCGGGTGACGCCGCAAGAAGGGTTACCATCACCACGACCACCAGGGTCCGTGCAGACATCATTGCCCTCCAGTCCGGCCCGGGGCTTCCGGAATCCGGTTTCGAATCGATTTCTATTAAGAAGAACTAGTGAATGAATGAAGAAACAACTAATGGAATGTCGTTCACTTGTCAAGCGGAGGAGATGGGTTCCAGAGTGCCGATGATATCCGTCAGCCGGGCTTCCCCGTGGTCGGCAAGCCAGCGGGCAAGGCCGTCTATGATATCCTCGGTGGCCCTGGGATTCACGAAATTAGCGGTGCCGATCTGTACGGCGGTGGCGCCGGTTATCAGAAATTCCAGGGCATCATCGGCGGTGAGGATGCCGCCGACACCCACAACCGGCACCTTGACGCACCGGGTGACCTGCCAGACCATTCGCAAAGCTACCGGCCGGATAGCGGGTCCCGAAAGGCCGCCGGTGATATTGGACAGCCGGGGCCTTCGGGTATCGATGTCCACCGCCATGCCGGTGATGGTATTGATCAGCGAGAGGGCATCGGCGCCAGCGTCCTCCGCAGCCCTGGCGATGTCGGTAATATCCGTCACGTTGGGCGACAGTTTGACGATCAAGGGTTTAGCGGTTTTTTCCCTGACCCTTCGAACCAGATCGCCGGCAGCCACCGGATCCACCCCGAAGGCAATGCCGCCCGCCTTTACGTTGGGGCAACTGATATTGAGCTCGACGGCGGCGATATCCGCCTCGGCCTCGACGCGCTCCGCCAAGGCTTCATATTCGGCAGCGCTTTTTCCGTAGAGGTTGACGATCACGGGCGTGTCGAGTTTACTGAGGAACTTCAGCCGTGTCTGGGTGAAGACCTCGATGCCGATGTTCTCCAGGCCGATCGCATTCAGCATGCCGCAGGGGGTTTCCACGATCCGCGGCGGCGGGTTGCCTTTGGAGGGTTCAAGGGAGAGGCCTTTGACGATGATGGCACCGACGCGGTTCAAATCCACCAGCTGACGGTACTCGCTCCCGTAGCCAAAGGTGCCCGAAGCGGTCATCACGGGATTTTTCAGAGTGAGACCGGCGATGGATACGGTCATATCTGGGGATGTGGTCGTCATGTCGCATTACCTATGCACGGGAGATGACCCCGGGAAAAGCGGTTCGGCGGGATCAATGGTCTAGGATGGCGTGGGTTATAGTCGAATCCGAAGGGTTTGATCAAGCGCAATGACGCCATGGGAAGCCCCTATCGCCCTCGATCCGGCAGTGAAGCACTCCCGGAGCCATCGACGGCGGCGATACCGGTTCTTTCCAAGTCGCCCGGATTCATGTAGACTCGATGGCATCAAAGGCCGTTGCGTACTCAAAATGTAACCCCCCAAGAATCGTCCCATTGCCATGAAGCACTCAACCATTCTCACCGTCCTTATTGCCGCTATCGGATTCATTGCCGGGTGCCAACCGGACCTCACCGAGCCGCCCCCCATCCCCAAAACCAGCGGCATTACCGAAAAGGACATTTTGATCGGCGCCTCTCTCGCCTTGGAAGGCCATGCCGGCTACCTGGGAACCCAAACCCTCCACGGAGCCATGGCCTTCATCCGGCACATCAACGACGGCGGAGGGGTTCACGGACGCCGGATCCGGGTTGTGGCCTACGACGACGGCTACGATCCCCCCCGCTGCGTGCTCAACACCCAGAAACTCATCATCGATGACAAGGTGTTCGCTCTGTTTTGCTATGTGGGCACCCCCACCACCGTCAAGATCCGGCCCCTGTTGGAGGAGGCACAGATCCCCCTGGTGGGCATGTTTACCGGCGCCCACGCCCTCAGGGCCCCCCTCAGCCGCTACCTGGTCAATGTGCGGGCTTCCTATTACCAGGAAACCGGCGCGATGGTGAACTATCTCGTCGAAAAGCGAAGGTTCAGCCGCATTGCGGTCTTCTATCAGTATGACGCTTACGGGTTCGACGGCCTGAGGGGCACAGAGCTGGCCCTGAAGGCCTACGGGCTCTTTCCGGTTGCCACTGGGTCCTACGTCAGGGGCACCTTGGACGTCGAGGAGGGGCTCTCGAGGATTATTGACTCCGGAGCGGAGGCCGTCGTCATGATCGGCACCTACGAACCCTGCTCTCTCTTTATCAGGCTGGCGCGATCCACCGGGTTCACACCGGTGTTCTGCAACGTTTCCTTCGTGGGGGCCGATGAGCTGAGCCGCCGACTAGGGGCGGAGGCCGAGGGCATCATCGTCACCCAGGTGGTGCCTCCTCCCGAACCGATGGCCTCGACGAATCGGCTGTGGGGAACCGAGGAATATGTGGAGCGACTCCGAAAATACTTCCCCGACGATTCTCCCAACTTTGTCAGCCTGGAGGGCTACATCAACGCCAAGGTTCTTGTCGAGGGGCTTCGCAGGGCCGGTCCCGATCTTGACCGGGAGCGGTTTATCGATGCCATCCAGCAGATTCAGGATCTGGACCTGGGCATTGACAATCCCCTGTCCTTCAGTCCATCGGACCATCAGGGGTTGGAAAAAGTCTACTTCACCCTTTTTGAAAGCGGCCGCTTCGAATGGTTGACCGACTGATCACCCGGCTTCAAAACACCAGCCTCACGAACAAGATCTTTTTCTCGACCACTCTTGTCATCTTGATGATCAGTATTCCCATCGCCCTGTTCACCCGGTGGATTCTCATTTCGAGTCTGACGGACGAGCTGAAAATGAGGGGGCTTGGTATCGCCAACAGCATTGCGGAGACCGGCCGCAGCTATCTGCTTACCGAAAACATTCCTCGGCTCACCAGCATGCTCTTCGATGCCAGGCTGGGGGAGCGACGCCTCTTGATCAGCTATATTTTCATCCAGGACAAACAGGGCCGAATCACCGCACACACCTTTACACGGCCGTTTCCCGAAGATTTGTCGGCGGCCAACGGCCTCCAACCGGACCAGGCATCCAACATTCGGCTTTTCCGCATCGGCGAGGATGCCGTCTATGACATTGCCGTGCCCATCCGGGAGGGCATCTACCAAATCGGAGTGGTCCGTGTCGGCCTCTTCAAGCGCCACATCGACGCCCTCATCGGGAAGCTTCGGACCACGTTTCTGGGATTTGTGACGGTAATCTTTCTCTTTTGCTTCCTGATCAGCCACCGCCTGGCCCGCTACATCACCCGCCCTATCTCCAAACTGACCGAGGTTTCCGACGCACTGAGCCGGGGACGATTCGACGTTCTGGCAACACCCGGCGATCGGCTGCCGGGGCCGGAGAGGATCGGGGGCCACGTGCGCGACGAGGTCCGGCAGCTGGCCGCCTCCTTCTACCACATGACCCAGACCATCCGTGAGAGCCAGGCCCAGCTCATGGACTCGGAGCAGAAATACCGATCCCTCTTTGCCGGGGGCCCCAATCCCATCTTTGTCATCGACCGCTCCAGCAACCGGATACTGGACGCCAACCCAACCGCAGAAGACGTCTACGGATATTCCAGGGAAGCGCTGATCGGCCGCCACTTTACCCTTCTGGGCCCATTCGACTTCCCGGACATTCCCCAGGGAACCGACGCCGGAACCACGTCCTTCGATACCATCACCATCAGCTCGAAGGAGCGCTATTACAAGAAGGGGCGGCAGCCCATCTACGTCAACGTTCACGCATGCCCAGCCCGGTACGCCGGCAAGGATGCGCTCATCGTGGCCACAACCGATATCACCGAAATGGTGGAAAAGGACGGTCAGCTCATCCAATTCGGCAAGCTGAAAACCCTGGGGGAAATGTCGGCAGGCATCGCCCACGAACTCAACCAGCCCCTCAATGCCATCAAGATGGGAAGCGAATACCTGGAAATGGCCCAGGAGAGCGGCCGGGCCGTCTCTGCTGCGGATATCGCCGTGGCGGCGGGGGAAATCAGCCGTCAGGTCGACCGCGCGGCCGATATCATCCAGCGCCTTCGGGAATTCGGCCGGAAATCGGATTTCACCCGGGACCGCATTTCCATCAACCAACCGGTGACCAGTGTGGTTCCAATGGTGGAGCGCCAGCTGAAGCTCCAGAATATCGACCTCGAACTCGACCTGGCGCCCGATCCCCCTGTCATCCTGGCCCACTCCAACCGGCTGGAACAGGTCATCTTCAACCTCATCACCAATGCCCGAGATGCCCTCCAGCAGAAAGGGGATCAGGACCCGACATCCGTTCATCGAATCCGGATCGAGACCGGCCGGGAAAACGGCCGTGCTATCGTGACCGTCTCCGACAACGGCATCGGCATCTCCCCGGAAGACCGGAAGCGCATTTTCGATGCCTTTTTCACCACCAAGGAGATGGGAGAGGGCATGGGACTGGGGCTGTCCATCTCAAACGGGATTGTCGAAGACTACGGCGGGCAGATTCGGGTGGACAGCAAAGAAAACGAAGGCACACGCTTCAGGCTGTCCTTTCCCGTCGCCTGATCGCACCCGGGTCTTTTCCTGGTTTGGAGAAGCGCGAAGATTAACGGAACACGTGATCGTGATAATAAGCCGCAATAATAGTTGCACTAACGCTGCGGCTGATTGGAATATGCGGTTATGCAGATTCCGAATGTGTGGGTCTGGTTGACCCATGGGCATCACCTTCTCCTGCCGGCCAAAACCCGCCACCAAGGCCGAGTAAAGACGGCTGACGGCAGGCGTTCTTGAAGAAGATCCAGGCTCGAGGGCACCACCATGCAATCTGACCCACTCGGCTGGCAGCCGTCCAAACACGGCTTAGATGGCTCAGACAGCTGCCCGGCGTCCGATCCGACACCCATTGAGAACATCTTTTGGGATAACAGAATGGGAATATTTTTCATATCTATAGGGTCATTTGAGAAACTGGTTACACAATTTATGGACTCAAATTTTTTTTACCCAATCCAAGGATACAAAAATTAATATTTATTTCGGATACTTATATGA